>JALZVB010000120.1 GCA_023300835.1 Saprospiraceae bacterium
AGTAAATGCGTCATTGTCATTACAAGCAGTACCTGGCGTTTTCTGAGCACCGATGGTTGCATCAAAATCATTACAATCGTCATCTCTACAGATCCCATCATTGTCTGTGTCTAAACAATTGTTGTTATCGGCAATGAAAATAAATTCCCATTCAAATGCGCTATTACTCCACTTATTATCCCATTCTATAACGTAAGTATTATTTGCACTGACGGAAAAGGCATCAATCGCAGCCGCATATTTATTACTTGATCCACATCCATCATCATTATCAGAAAGAGGAGACAAGCTCTGACAATTACCTTGATATAACCACACTCTAGTATCTGTTGTTTGCCCACAAGACTTAATGCTTATTATACCATTTTGATTAGCAAAAAATTGATACCAATCAGAATGTATGGCGTAAGTAGATTCATTGCCATCGTTTGGATGTGCATTATAGAAACCACTTTCGGTTATTATCGTTGCTGAGCTACAAGAAGAATTATCGCAGAATACGTTGTTGTAAGTGCCTCTCAGAACATCACCAGGCTCTTGGCCAAACCCTTTACTAAGGTTTATACCTGTCGTCGTAGAATTACAATAACTCATGATTGTACCTCCGTCCGAAGGAATGATCGGAGCAGCAGGATCATAGCATCTTCCAGTTCCTGAGAGCTGATTTCCACAATCATCAATCTGGTTGTTATTACTTGGTCCCCATACACAATCATGTGTATGTGCTGAGCCAAAAATATGTCCTATTTCATGAGAAGTTGCATTAGCATCCCAACTATAAGTAGGGTAGTTAGAGACAGTTCCTAGAATGTCAACATAACCAAAAGGAAGTGTTTTTCCGAGGCCTCCTACATAGGCAATACCACCATGAGAACCGATGTCCATAGATAATAATATCCCTAAATCTTCTTCAAGAGAGTCCTTATTGTTGTTAGCAAATTGAGAGAGCGCCTTGGAGTTGTTGTCATATTGATCTGGCGTTGACCATATTTTTACTTTACCTAATAATAGCTCAATACTCTCGTTACCGTATATTGTTTTAATCTCTGTGAATAGTGCATTTACATGTGCAAGAGTCTTTGCAGGACTGCTGTCAAAATGGGTATACATGTCATAGTCACATTCAAAGTAAACGACTACAGCATCTCCACATGTTGCGCTACTTCGCGTTAATGATTTCTTCTTCTTGTTGTATAGATTAGCATCGGCAGTATTGGTTCCGCAAGAAAACTGCTTTTGTTTTAACTCAGTTGAAGGGTCATGTATTACATGCCTGTCTTTCTGATTTATTATTGGTCCTAACTCTAGGTTACCAAAAGTTGATTTAACTGTACCTCTTATAATTGAATTTTCTTCTACAGAGATATGTGTAATAGAATTGGGCTCCCCAACTATATGACCTTTATAGTATGTACCAGGAATGTATGGTATTGCTTTTTCTTCCTGACCAGTTGCTAGTATTAACTGAAACCCAGGCGTATGAATTGAAGTTTTATCCAGAGATAATTTTATGTCTTTGGATAAGGGTAAGGTTAATGTAGTTTTATTCTTCTTTGCCTGACTTGTTGCGTTAAGTAATTCTTGAGAGTTTACTTTAAAGAATTCGACATTAGCGTTGTCTGAAGATTCTGTGGTAATTATATTCTGGGCTGTAGAAATTGCGCAGATTATGATGAGAAGACTTGCGGTTAATTGTATCCTTAAGCTTTGACAAAATAAGGATTGTAAGCTGATTGACAGCTTCAGTAATTTTAAGGGTATCATTGATTACTATTTGGGGTCAAGCACTATCAATCGACTTATAAATCTCTTGTTTCACGCTGCTACAAGTATAAATCAAATAGTATATAGTTGTTAGTATCGAAGAATGTAATAGTGACAGACAGACGTCTTATCTAGCGAATAGTTACTTAGAGATTACAGTTTATGTATGCTTTTTGTCATTAAGGCATTTGGAGCTTTAATGATTTTGAATTGTTAGAAAATTTACTATTTATTGGCTTTAGTTATATAGTTCGATAGTGCCATAGACATAGATGGTGAATCAGGAGTTGGCGCAAGAATATTAACTTTCAGACCATGTTTCTCAGCAGAAGCAGTAGTCGTCTTGCCATAGACAGCAATTCTTGTTTCTTTTTGCTTGAAATCAGGAAAATTATCAAATAGTGAAGTGATTCCTAGTGGACTGAAGAAAATAAGACAATCGTATGTAATGTTTTCTAAGTCAGAAAGGTCACTACTTACAGTCTTATACATCATAGCTTCTTGATAATCTATTTTATTAGCATCAAGGTATCGTACAACAGATTTTGCCCCAAGATTGGAACAGGGAAGTAAGAAATTCTCATTCTCCTTGTGCTTGTTGAAGGCTGGCGTAAGATCATCCATCAATCTTTTACCTACAAAAACCTTTCTTTTTCTGTAGACAATAAACTTCTGTAGATAATTGGCAATAGATTCTGTGAGGCAGAAATACTTAGTTTGTTGAGACATTGTGATTCTCATCTCCTCACTCATTCTGAAAAAATGCTCAATGGCATTCTTACTTGAGAAGATAACGGCTGAGAAATCGTCAAGACGCAACCTATTTTTTCTGAATTCCTTCTCTGGTACACCTTCTACGTGTATAAATGGTCTCCAATCAATATTTATACCCCATTTATCACTTATGTCAAAGTAAGGAGATCTTTCTGGTTCTGGCTGAGAAACTAGAATAGTATTGATCTTCTTATATGATTCGGTGTTATCTGAATCTGACGCCATAATCTAGATTTTGCCCTGTAATTTATTTAAAACAATTTGTTGACATACGCATAGACGATTAGCCAAGGTGATATTTCAAAGGTGCAAAAGTAAAGAAAAAAATGAAAAAAGTGGCTATTAAAGTATTTATAGATAATTAATAGTCCTTTATAATGTCTTGATAATAAAGCTATTATAAAAAATGCTACCCCAAATAATGCTAATGGTTTCAACCAGGTGTCGTTTCCGAAGACTATAAGTATGTTTAGAATCAAGAATATTATACCATTCAGATTATTAAAGGTGCTGATGCAGAAATTATATAATTGAGCTTCTTTAGTCTTTATAAAGGTCCAACCAAGCAGAGAATTAAATATGTGTTTCCCCACAAAGAATATAATACTAAAACCCATTATGTACGCCAAGACATTGATTCTGTCAAGCTTATACAAGCCACTAACTACTAGATAAATGAATAGTGAACAATTTATTAGAAATATAAGGTATCCTAGAGTATAGATCTTATTAAGACCATAGTTCTCTGTATAACCAAAGGACCGCATAAAATTACTGTTGTTTATACTTCTGAATATGTACATCAGATGATCCCTTCTCATAATAAAGATAACGGCAAGTAGACACATTGATAGAACAATGAGCCACAATGGGATATAGCTAAGTTCTATATTCTCCTGTTTATTCTCATCAGAACTGTTCAGCTTTTTTATTTCATCAAACTGATTTTTCCTTATCGGTATGTGTGATATCTCAAAAGGATTATCGGTGTCAAGTTTTGTTAGTTCTTGTTTGCTAGTGTTATCTAGCTCAGTTGAAGCTTTAGTAGGTTGTTCAACATCAATTCTAGCTATATCAAAGGGATTCCCTTGTTGTCCCGATAATGTGGGATTCAAGTATATAACTAGAATTAGAAGATAGCTTGTATATTTAAGATGCGTTATCACAGGGCACAAAGATAGCTGTAATGAATTGTTAATAAGGTTATAAACATAACTAAATGATGTCTATTCTCTTGTGTTCAGCTGTGAAGCTGCCTAAATTATGCCTCCATTGAAAAAGCCACTTTTATTTCTAACCATACACATAACTAGAAGTTATTAAATCACTTAGACTCATATTGTTCCTAGGTACAATGGCAATTGCTGGAGTTCTGCTATTTCAATCTTTCTGGATTAAAAAATCTTGGGACCTAAAAGAAGAAGAATTTAATCATACGGTGTCTAAAGTACTGCGTAATGTGGCGTCTGATATTGCAGCGTACAATAAAACTGAATTACCTAAACATGATCTCATTCAACGCAGATCTAGTAATTATTACTCTGTAAATGTTAACAGTGCTATCGATGCCAATATACTAGAGGATTTCTTGTATCGAGAGTTTAATAAAGTCTCTTTCAATTCTGACTTTGAATACGCCGTCTATGATTGTTCCAATGGTGAATATCTATACAGTAATTATTGTAACCTATCGGAAGTCCAAGATAGCGAGATAGTTAAGGAAGAACATCCTAAGTTTGATGATCTCATTTATTACTTTGTTGTGAAATTTCCTTCTCGGACAGGTTACATTATTCGAGATCTGCGCTTAGTCATCTTGTTTGGAATTTTCACAATAATCTCACTGCTCTCATTTATGTATGCATTGTGGAGCTTACTCCGTCAGAAACAAGTTACAGATATGCAATCTGACTTTATTAATAATATGACACATGAGTTCAAGACGCCTATCTCATCTATAAAAATAGCATCTGATTATCTGTTGCAGCATCCCGCTATAAAAGCTGAGGAAAGAACGACTAAATATATGTCTATCATAAAAGACCAGAACCAAAGGTTAAATGATCAAGTTGAAAAAGTGTTAAGTATCGCTAGGTTAGAGAGAGACCAGTTTAGAGTTAATAAGGTTGAACTAAATCTCCTTGGTACGTTAAGTCATATAATTGAGCAAGAGAGTATTAAAGTGCTCAATGTAAATGGATCTATAAAATTACAACACCAGCTCACACTGGAACCTATTATAGAAGCGGACAAGTTACACTTTACTAATATTATTACTAATGTCCTAGACAATGCAATAAAGTACTGTAAAAAAACACCTGATATAATTGTTAATGTCAAGGAAAAAAGAGGAAGCTTACTTGTCTCTATTCAGGATAATGGAATTGGAATCGAAAAAGAAAGTATCAAGAAAATATTTGATAAATTCTATAGGGTATCAACTGGAAATGTACACGATATAAAGGGGTTCGGCCTCGGATTATTTTATGTTAAAAATATTGTCGATGCACATGGCTGGGAAATAAAAATAGACTCCGTTTTAAATAAAGGAACAAAGACACAGTTAATCATTCCGACTACTAAACAGAAAATATGACTAAAGAACACATATTATACGTTGAAGACGATGAGACGCTAAGTTTTGTAACTAAAGATAATCTTGAACTCAATGGTTATAAAGTAACACATGCGATAGATGGTAAGCAAGCAGTACAAATGTTTAGAAAAGGGACTTTTGACTTATGTCTTATAGATGTCATGCTACCAGAGTTAGATGGTTTCTCAGTGGCAAGTGAGATCAGAAGTCGGCACTCCGAGATACCTATTATATTCCTTACAGCCAGGTCGCTCAAGGAGGATAAACTAAAAGGTCTTAAACTAGGCGGCGATGACTACATCACCAAACCATTCAGTATAGAGGAACTTATACTTAAGATTAAAATTTTTCTTAAGAGAAAACATATAACAGGTTCTAATGAAATTCCAATATACAAGATTGGTTTATATACGCTGGAGTACGATAACTTTAAACTTATAAATGGAGAAGAGATTGTTCAGATGACAAAAAAAGAAGCTGATCTATTGAAGATGCTTATTCTTAGTAAAAATAAGATTGTAGATAGGTCTCATATTCTAGAAAGACTATGGGGAGAGAATGATTACTTTATGGGTCGTAGTATGGATGTGTTTATAAGTAGATTGAGAAAATATCTAAAAAAAGATACGACCATTTCACTAGAGAATATTCATGGGGTAGGGTTCAGACTTAATGAATGATTGTTACTGAAAAGAGTAGTGAACTTTTACCTACGGCATCTGTAATAATCCATTTTATGGTGTCTTTCGAATTCTGCTGCGACACTTTGTGTGATCAGCATTTCCCAAATATAAACTTAGTTGTTGGAAAATAGTATTTTGCTATAAAATTGTTCTCTTGCATCAATTTAACTTCATCTTGAATTTAGGTTGGTATTGTTTTTATAATGAATAGATGAACTGGTAAACCTATATTAGACTTAAGTATGTATAAAGGAAAAAAGGTAGTTGTTGTAATGCCTGCCTACAATGCAGCAAGTACTCTAGAACGAACCTATCAAGAAATTCCAATGGATTTCGTTGATGAACTTATTTTATGTGATGATGCAAGTAAAGACGATACTGTTGAATTGGCAAAAAAATTAAACATCAAACATATTATTTCTCACAGAACTAATAAAGGGTATGGCGGAAATCAAAAGTCTTTATATAACAAAGCAATAGAAATAGGTGCAGATATTGTTATCATGTTGCATCCTGACTATCAGTATACCCCAAAGTTAATTCCAACTATGGTCAATATAATTGGCGATGACTTATACCCTGTTGTTTTAGGTTCAAGAATTTTAGGCAAAGGCGCCCTCAAAGGTGGTATGCCTATGTATAAATATGTTTCAAATAGATTTCTTACTCTATTTCAAAACCTTCTTATTTCTTACAAGTTATCAGAATATCATACAGGATATAGAGCCTTCTCAAGAACAGTATTAGAAACTTTGGCATACAATGACTTATCTGATGATTTTATTTTTGACAATCAGATGCTATCTCAGATAGTCTATCATGGTTACGATATAGGTGAAGTTACCTGTCCAACTAAATATTTTGAAGAAGCCTCTTCTATTAACTTGTCAAGAAGTATTAAATATGGTCTTGGCGTACTTAATGTATCTATAGTACATAGAATTAATAAATTTGGACTCATGAAATCTAAGATGTATAGAAAGAAAGTTCAATGAACAATATTCTGTTGGTATGTAGCCAATTGTAATTATTAATTTAAGCATAATTGTATCCAATAATAACTTTTGAAAAATAAAACCAGTAAGAGTTTCTTTATTCTTTTTACGATAATGCTTTTCTTCATTGAAATTGTTTTGTCTACATCATATAGAAACATTTATGGTTATTATAAAAGCCCTGTGATACTTTTTCTTTCTGCGACTATTCTTGGAGCACTAATTTTGTATCTGAGTATTAGATCATCTAAAGTTCAAGATATTTCTCATGAAAAGCTCAATTATAAAATAACACATGCGACTATATTATTGTCACTATGGTTAATAGGATTTACATCATCAGTTGTAATAAGTAATCAATGTTTCAATACATGGCATATTGACATTTATGATTATACTCTATCTGATGTTATTCCTCAGATAGGTTGGATGGTAAAAAGATTCCTTAACGGTGAAACACCATACCAACTTATAACAGTTTGGACTTATGACCTGTTTCCTACCTACCAGACCTTTCAATGGGCTCCTTATTGCTTGGCTGAAATATTTAATTTCGATTATAGATGGGTGCCATTTGGTGTTCTAAGTATAAGTTTAGGCTTATTTCATAAAATACAAATTTCATCCAAAATTGGATTCTATTACAAATGTATTTTTAGTATACTACCTTGGTTAATTTTAATATTATTTATATACTCTGGCATGCAACAATATGCCAATACAGTTGAAAGTTTAATAGCTGCTTATTATCTATTATTCGCACTTTCATTATTTTACTCATCTACATTTATTAAAGCATCGATGACTATCATATGCCTGCTTTCAAGATACTCATTAATCCTTTGGTTACCCCTTCTATGTTTATCACTATTTTTTAAAAATAAGGCATCAACAGTGAGATACATTGTCTATGTGATTTCAGGTGTACTGGTTTTTTATGTTATACCATTTTTGTATTCTGACCCATTGATCTTTATTAAAGGCTTTGAATATCATACCTTAGCTGCTAATAATTTGTGGAATCATCCATATGAGAATTTACAAAACACAATATTTACTGGACTTGGACTTTCTGGTTTCTTTTATGATTTTGTAGATGGGGATATTTTAACAAGACTTGCGGTACTCAAGAAAGCGCATATATTACTTTCCACAGGATTTGTAATTCTATGTTCAGTTGCTTTTTTTATTTATAGAGAGATGATTAATAATACAGAATTGTATTTGCTAGGTACATTTAAGATCTATTTAGCAATTTTCTATGGTTTTATTCAATTGCCTTTTCATTATCTTTTCCTAGTTCCGTTATTTGTTAGTTTAATATGTGTTTTTAAGTTAATCTCTAACTTGAAGTAATGTCATTTTGTTCTGAGTTGTTATTGTATACTTTGTATATCAACCTTTATTCGCCTTTAGCCAAGCAACAGCTTCACTATAACCTATTATCCCTCTTCCTATTATTTGGTGGATCGTAACCTCTTTTAAGTAGGAATACTGTCTGAACTTTTCTCGAGAGTATATGTCGGATATATGTACCTCTATAACTGGTGTTGTTATAGAGGCGCAAGCATCTGCAATGGCTATAGAGGTATGTGTATAAGCTCCCGCATTGAGAATAATACCATCATAACTGAAGCCCACTTCGTGTAACTTATCTATAATATGACCTTCATGATTACTTTGAAAATCAGTGATCACGTCGTCAGGATTGGATGCCTTAATATCGGAGATGATCTTATCTAATGTTTCATAACCATATATCTCAGGTTGTCGTTTACCTAATAAGTTGAGATTAGGGCCATTGATAATAAGGATTTTCATTTCTAGTTAGCCATTTCAGAGAGGAACTTTATTTTCACAAGACTAATTTCCTCCATAGTAATGTCATCTTCTTGTAATTCCTTAAAAGCATCTTCTAGTGAACCAGATTCCGCCTCAGAGAAATACTCAAAAATATCTTCTATGACTTCCTCTTCAAGTTCTTCTTCTAGGAAATAATTTAAATCAAGCTTGGTACCTGATGTTACTATTATATGCATTTCATGCAATAGTCCCGTCATGTCCTTTGATAGACTTGATGCAATATCTTCGAGAGGTAGTTTCCTATCTATACCTTGGATAATCGTAATCTTATCTTTGGATTTATTGGCAACTTGTTTTACTACAAAGTCATCTAATCTTTCTATGTTATTTTCTTCAACATATTCCTTGATCATTTCTAAGAAAGGCTTACCGTACTTGTTGGCTTTACCTTGGCTTACGCCAGATATTTTTAAGATGTCATCCTTAGTGATAGGATAATAAGTAGCCATGTCTTGTAGCGAAGTCTCAGAAAATAATATCCAAGGCTTGAGCTTATTACGTTTAGCTTCAGATTTCCTTAGATCCTTTAGCATTTCTAAAAGTGTATTGTCTAGTGCTGAGCCATTAGTCTTTTCTGCAGTTATAATATCACCTTCTGCTGTAGAGAAATCTCTATTAAGTGGAATCTCTATTTCGGTAGGCTTATCTAAGAAACTGGTCCCTGATTCTGTAAATTTCAAAAGACCGTATTGTTCTATTTCTTTGTATAGGAAGTTATGCAGAATAGCTTGTCTTACAATAGAATGCCAGAATAATTCACCTTTCTCTTTTCCTTTTCCGAAACCTGGCCTTTTGTTAAAACTAAAAGTTGTTATCTCATTAGACATTTTTCCTGTAAGGAAATCAACGATGACTTTGATACCATAGTTTTCTTTTAATTCCTTAATGGCCATGAGTGCTTGATGCATTTCATTTGTGACAACTTCTTTTTGTTTTGGATACTTACAGTTGTCACATTTATTATCACAGCCTGCTGCGTCAAATTGTTCTCCAAAGTAATGAAGTAAGAATTTTCTTCTACAAGAACTGGTCTCTGTGTAGGCAATTATTTCTTCCATTAATTGTCCTGCAAGCTCTTTTTCTGCAACCCCTTTATCTCTCAGAAATTTTTCAAGCTTAAGAATATCTTTGTAAGAATAGAATGCAAGGCAGTGACCTTCTAGGCCATCACGTCCACCTCTACCTGTTTCTTGGTAGTAGTTTTCTATACTTTTAGGAATGTCGTAATGTATGACAAACCTTACATCTGGTTTATCTATTCCCATACCAAAAGCAATAGTGGCTACCATTACATCCAAGTCTTCCATAAGGAATTCATCTTGAACTCTATTTCTTGTCTTAGAATCTAGACCTGCGTGATATGGAGCTGCATTGATACCATTTATCTGTAGTACCTTTGCTATTTCTTCGGTTGACTTCCTAGATTGCACATATATTATCCCAGACTTAGAGGTTTTGCCTTTTATAAATTGGACAATTTCTTTAAGTGTTTGTTCCTTATTAATTTTTGGCCTAATCTCATAATACAGGTTGTCTCTGTTGAATGATGACACGAACACCTTATGGTCTTTCATGTCAAGATTCTTGACGATGTCGGACTGGACTTTGGGAGTAGCCGTTGCGGTTAATGCCACTACTGGAATGTCATCAGAGATCCCTTGGACCATCTGTTTTATCTTTCTATATTCAGGTCTGAAATCATGTCCCCATTCTGATATACAATGTGCTTCATCTACAGCTATAAATGAAACGTTAGCATTTTTAAAGAACAAGATATTTTCTTCCTTAGTAAGCGTCTCAGGTGCTACAAAAACCATCTTGGTTTTTCCAGCCATTATATCAGCCTTAACCTCCGCCATTTGAGTTTTGTTAAGAGACGAATTAAGAAAATGTGCTACGGCTTTAGTGCTAGAGAATCCTCTTATGGAATCTACTTGATTTTTCATCAGTGCAATAAGTGGTGATATTATTAATGCTACGCCTGGAAGCATCAGTGCAGGTAGTTGATAGCATAAGGACTTACCCCCACCAGTTGGCATAAGGACAAATGTGTCACTACCTCTGAGTATATTTCTTATTACCTCTTCTTGGGTTAATTTGAAATCGTGAAATCCAAAAAATTCGTGTAATGATTTTTTTAGCTCAGTTGATTCTAGAGCTGCTTCAGTAACGTGCATTTGTTTATTGAATATATTGTTAACTGTAATATTTTTTACTATAAAAATTCCTATAATTTATTAAGCGTTTATGATTACTTACTCTATAACCATAGAAATAAGTCACCAACTATAAGTGCTAATGTAGGAATAGATGAAACCACAATCATAGACTTAAAATCACAAGTAAAGTAACTCTTTGTAATGTTCTTAATTCTAAGTGAATACTATGATTCTATATGATGTAAAAGATACGATAATATTGACTAATAAAGAATTATACTCTCTTAATTGTATAGGATTGGCTAAAATGTTTTAATTCTGTTTTTTGAGCGCATATCCTGTAAATAATTCATTTTAGAGTGAAGATATTTGATAGGTCAAATTATCTTTGCCATCAGTATAAATTAACCCAATTCTGTTTGTTATAAAATTGAACATACGAAATTTGGATTAGTCTTTTTTAATAGAAAAAATAATTACAATTAATGTTGAATGCAGGAAACGCTAACGTATTGAATGCGGTGACACTTATGGCAATGGGTGCATGGGGCTATTCTGATACAGATGCCAAGACAGCTCTTATCCCTTTATTATTTGGAGTTGTGTTGCTGGTATTTAGTAATAGTATAAGAGAACATAATAAAGTGGTAGCTCACATTGCAGTTGTGCTCACACTTCTTATTTTATTTGCACTTGTAGGTATGAGATTGCCTAAGTCTATGGTTACAGGAGGAATAGGTCTCTATAGAGTTATTGCGATGATAGTTACAGGTGTAATAGCACTGGTAGCTTTTATCAAGAGTTTTATAGATGCTAAGAAAGCAAGAGAGGCTGGAAGATAGAATATTCTGAAGTTAAACTGGTATTACAATAAGCTATCAAATAAAAAAAGCCACATCCTTTGATGCGGCTTTTTTTTAATCCATTTTTCATTATCTATCCACTTATAAGACAGTAAAATTACTTGTTACCCCTACGTGAAAATGTGGTTAAAAACATATTTTTATTACGAGATATATAAGATCTTGATTAGATAGACTTTAGAGAATAAAGTTTTTGCTTCTAAAAAAGAAACTGTAGCAATTTACTTTTTTAAAGCTGATTTTATATAGTCTGCAATGGCAGGTGAGAAATTTTTGTGTTCTAGCTCAAGAACTTTGCTAGCAACAATGTCAGGTGTATCCATAATATCTAGAATTACGTTTTTCTGAACTAGAATTCTTCCTTTGTCATAGTCTTTGTTGACGAGGTGTATGGTTATGCCGGTTTCTTTGTCGCCACTATCAAATACTGACTGATGTACATGTTTACCGTACATGCCTTTACCACCATGTCGTGGAAGTAGTGAAGGGTGGATATTAATAATCCGATCGCTATATTGACTTATAAGGGATTGCGGAACCAACCAAAGAAATCCAGCTAAAATTATCAAATCTATTCCCTGTGACTCTAATAATAAAAGCGTCTTGTCAGTGTCATAGAATGATGACTTGTCAATTACGTGACTGGGGATATTGTGATTAACAGCTCTTTCTAACACATAGGCTGAGTCATTATTACTTATAATCAACTTTATATCAACCTGAGGATCTTTGTCAAAGTGATTGATAATAATCTCAGCGTTAGATCCACCGCCAGATGCGAAGATGGCTAGATTTATGGCCACCTTATTTCAGACTTGAGTAACTGCTGGCTTGAGCAGGGTTTAACTTTACCATAATATCATAAACTTTTGACTGCTGTCCTCGACTAGAGGCTTTGAAAATTTCTACTATTTCATCACGCTTGGCGGAGCAGAAATATTGAACAACGGCACTGTTGAGATAAGAGGCATTGACTTGCTGCATGGTTGTAAGAGCACCTAATAATACTGCCTTTGCTCTTTCTGGATCAGAATGCATTGTATCCATAGCTTTGAGATGATATTCATAGACAGATTCTCTGAATGGTCTGATTCTAGGATCAAAAATGTTCTGTATAAAATTAGACCTAGAAGTAGATTTACTTGCTCTCTCATCCCAGCCTGTATCTGTAGCGATAGAAGGAGGAATATTATTCATTACTGTCCTAGCGATTTCAAAATGAGGGTCACCACCAAATGGCTCATAAGTATCATAATCTAATCCTAGTAATACATAAGCATAGAATGTTAAGAATGAAGATAACTCATCCGTATATCCATTGAAATTATTCTGGATGGGTTGATTCTCAAAGTAGTTTAAATTAAGACCACCATCTACTAAGTTAAGGACTTGAGACTTATAGTTGGAATTAAAAACGGGTCTAATAGATTGTACAAAAAAGTCTACTCTAAAAGAAGTAGGGCTTGTTTCTTCTGTAATAGTAGCGTTGATTGTGCCTTCGATTTTTTCCCACTCCTCAAACTCGTCTTCTGTCCACTTTGTATTATTGAGAAATTCGTTGATATCTCTTTCCATAGATTGGAAAACCTTAGGATCGACTGTTTTCAATCTTGGAGCAGTCACTTTTACATTGATATTAAGCTCTTGTGCTTGTAATTGTAATCCTGATAAAACAATGAAAAGGATAATTAGTCTCATAAATCTTAGCGTATTATAGGTTTGGGTACCTGACTTAAACGTAATTTTCTACTAAAGTATTGATAATATCGGTGGCAACTTCTGATTTTGTTTTAAGCGGAAACTTGATTGCGGTACTTTTATTACTGTGAATTGTGATTTTATTGGTGTCATGTTTGAATCCTGCGCCTTTATCCTTGAGAGAATTAAGAACAATAAAATCAAAGTTTTTCTTACTCAGCTTTTGTTTAGCATACATGTCAGCATCCTTTGTCTCAAGTGCAAAACCTATGTGTATCTGGTTTTTAGTTTTGCGCTCTCCTAAGGTAGCAGCGATATCTCTTGTTTTTGCTAAAGCTAATTCCAACGTATCTGATGATTTTTTAATCTTTTCTTTAGCAACAGTTACTGGCCTATAGTCAGCAACTGCTGCTGCAAATATTGTTATATGGCTATCTGCATGATGGTCTGTGCAAGCGGTATACATATCCTCGCCAGATACAACGTTGATCGTATGGATATGCTCGTAATCTGCCGTAAGAGAAGATGGTCCCAGTACTAATATAACATGTGCACCTCGAGAAGCGCATTCTTGTGCCAATGCAATACCCATCTTACCCGTGCTATGGTTGCCTATGTATCTTACAGGATCTATAGACTCGTAGGTGGGTCCGGCGGTTATTAAAACCTTTTTATCTTGAAGATCATTCTTAGCAGAAAAGTAATTAGATATAGCTTCTACAATAGTATGGGGTTCTGCCATACGTCCTTGCCCAGTGAGGCCACTGGCTAGAAAACCAGACTCTACGTCTATCATCTTATTACCATAAGATTGTAACTGCTTGATGTTTTTCTGTGTAGCCGGATGCAACCACATATCTCTATCCATAGCTGGTGCAAAATAAACAGGGCACTTAGCAGATAAGTAAACGGCTGTGACTATAGTATCACAGATGCCTTGCGCCATTTTGGCAAGCGTAGTAGCTGTTGCAGGTGCAATAACCATGATATCTGCCCATAATCCCATTTCTACGTGACTATTCCATGAGGCATCATCTATTATATCTGTATGTACGGGATGTTGCGATAATGTCGACAACGTAAGTGGTGCAATAAATGCGGTGGCTGATGGCGTCATTATCACCCTTACAGTAGCCCCAGCTTTAATAAGTGATCTCGTAAGTACAGCCGCCTTATATGCAGCTATACTTCCAGATATTGCAAGTAGTATTTTTTTGCCTTGTAGTGTGGGCATTTATAATATGATTAAGATGACTCTCTTATAGATTGTCTCTTTCTCTTTTTCTATACTCAAGTCTACCATCCATGAATTCTTTAGTAGCGATAATGGTAGGGTTAGGCAATTTTTCATAGAATTTAGAGATTTCTATTTGCTCTTTATTTTCTTGGATTTCTTCTATTGTCTCACTATTGATAGCAAATTCATCCAATTTCCCATGTAATTCTTGCTTGATTGCAACGCATAACTGCTCAGCTCTCCTTGTAATAATAGAAAGAGAGTGATATATATTATTAGTATCTTTTATCAAGTTATCTATGTTCTGGGCTTTTGAGTTGGGATCAATGCCTTGAACCTTATTTTTGATATCTGTCATGTTAATCGAATCTTGTTAATGCGTTTTTGCAATGTTTTCTTATTCCGTTTACCTCATTACTGTACGAAGATTTTTCATATTTATCATGAAAAAATTCGCAAGCTTCTATGGTAGATTGTAGTCTTTCTTTTTGTTTCTCGTATACACTGTGCTTAGCCAGTTGCTCATTTGATCTTAGGATGAGGTATCTTACTTCTTCAGCTTTAGCTGTTTCCGGAAAATCTTTGAGCATGTTCTCAAACGACGTGATAGCAGCTAAATAACTCTTAACGTCGTAATAAAGTTTCCCTTGTGCAAAACCTTTTTCTTCAAGCTTTTTTCTGAGCTCATCTATGAGTTGTGTAGATTCTTCTATTCTTGGGCTACTTGGGTATGTATTGATAAAGTATTGTAACTCTTCTATGGCTTGTAATGAAGGTGTCTGATCAAGTTTATGATTGGGTGACATCTTGTAATTAGAAAAAGCAGACATAAACGCCATTTCCTCCTTACGTGAGCTGTTGTAGAAAGTCTTGGTAAAATTGTTGAAATAGTTTGCCGATAGTATATACTGACCTATGTTGAAATGCGTATAGGCATATCTGTAGAATAGGTCTTCAGCTTCTTTTTTACCTCTATAGAAAGGAATAACCAACTCATACAGACCTTGGGCCTTGAGAAAGTCTTCTGCATCATAGTATTCATTAGCTGCAGCTAATATTTTGACAGGGTCATTGCTGGTTCTTACCTCTTCATAGGCTGTTTTGCACCCTATGGTTATGAGAGATATGATTAGAGCTACAAAAAATAGGCGTTTTATTTTCATAAAGTCTGCAAAAATAACTGAATTCTGATTGAAAAACAATGCCAATTCAATTGAATTGCACCACAATACTAACGTCTATCTGCTGCTTAGTTGTTATTATGTTAGTATTTTATGATTTATTTTGGATTTAATTGTTCCGTTGTTTTCCCAAATCGCCTTTCTCTACCTTGATAATCTGCTAAAGCCTTATGAAAATCGGCTTTTGTAAAATCTGGCCACAGTATATCTGTAAAGTAAAATTCTGTGTAGGCAATCTGCCATAATAAGAAGTTACTGACTCTATTTTCTCCACTCGTTCTTATAAGTAACTCTGGATCTGGCATATGATGTGTAGCCAGATGTGAGTGAAACACCTCTTGGGTAATGTCCTCTGATTTTAAGGTACCATGGGCTACTTTTTCTGATATACTTTTAGTGGCTTCTAATATTTCCCATTTAGCACTATAATTAAGCGCTAGCGTAAGTGTCATGCGGGTATTATCCTTGGTATCTTCTATACCTTGTTTTAGGGTTTTATATGTTTTTTCTGGTAACATACTTATGTCTCCTATGGCATTGAGTCTGATCCCATTTTTATTCAACGTTTTTAGCTCGTTTTTGACGGTTTCCACCAGTAGAACCATCAGGGCCGTAACTTCTAGACGAGGTCTGTTCCAGTTTTCAGTAGAAAAAGCGTACAAGGTCAAATATTTGATACCTATTTCGGCGGCAGCTTCTGTGATTTCTCTCACAGCTTTTACCCCATTCTTATGACCAAATATGCGTGGACGGCCGTGTTGCTTAGCCCATCTACCATTACCATCCATGATAACAGCTATGTGTTGAGGTAGTTTTTCCGTGTTTATATTAACTTGAGGTTCAGACATTCTAATTAAAGTTAACAACAAATTTAAGTTATCTCCATGAAGGCTACGTTTCTGTTATTTTTTATTTGCATTTTTTCTTCTAGTTGCAAACAAGAACCTTGTTCTACTAAGGAAGCTTTCCTTAACCACTTTGAGTCTCTTACCAGCGATTATGATGTTGAGCCTACTCCTGTTGATGAGAATACGAGACTGGATTATAACAACCGATATAGATCCATTGTCAATGATTGTTATAAGAAATATAAGCTAGAGATGAGTCTGGTTGAGAAACAAGACTTCTGGAAGAAATCCATAGTTTTCTATGCGGATAGGGTAGATAAGAATAGCCTAACGCTTAAGCTTGATAACAATAGTGTTGACCCGTTTAACGCTTATATATCTGAAGAAATGAAAGAGGTTGTTATGGAGTCAGGAACAGCATTTGTCAATAGTCTCAAAAAAGCGATTCAAGATGAATTGCCCAATCTTATAGATAGTGTAAAGAATGAGATTGATAAACTGGGAGATGAGTTGAAGAAAATGTTAGACAATTAGTGTCAAATGGTAATTAGAGATATCAAAAAAAAAAGAGGGAATAAGAATTATTTCTCATCCCCCCATAGGTCTATTAATCTATAGTTGATCTTAATCTATTCCTAATCTTTATCCAGTTTCCCAAATACATCTTGTAATAATGGGCTCGTTCGCTGCGATACATCTGACCTTATGCCTTGTTCTTTTAAAGTTATAAGTGAGAACATGCCATCAAGCGCTTTATTATTAACGTGATCATCGAGTTCAGGGTTGACGTCTTTTGTAAAAGGCAATGCATTGTATTTAGTAACAACGCCAGTCCAATATTTGGTAGCATTTACTTCCTCTAGTGAAGATTTAATTACAGGCATAAATACATCGTATAACTTGCCTCTAGAAGAATCTTGTAGATATGTTGTAGCGGCATCTTCTTCTCCGAAAAGTATTTCTTTAGAGTCGCTGAAACTTAGTCCTTTTATAGCATCTACAAATATCGGTGTCGCTTCCTTAGCTGCAATTTCTGCGGCCGCATTCATCTTAGCAAGTAATTCTTCTTCTACATTCCCGAAACCTGGAACCAACTTCACTTTTGAAATGACTTTCTGAGCTTCTTCAGGAAGAAGCACCTTGTATGGACTATCAAAATAACCGTTATCTGCGGATAAGGTATTGACAGCGTCTTTTACACCTGTTTCTAGGGCTTCCTTGAGACCACCGGCGATATCGGTAGATATCTCTTCTTGACCACCTATTTTCTTGAGCTGATCAGCAGAGGATTTAGCCTTGTCTAAAAATTTACCAAATTGTGCCTGTGCCGTACTTAGCGTAATGGTAAAGGCGATAATTGTGAGTATGATACTTTTCATAGTTTCTGTTATAAAATGATAACTCTATTTGTTACAGTAAAGATAACACCAAGGTCGTTATTAAGAAGTTTTTAACTAGGGATTGTTATTGAAGTAATTGCTATCAACCTTGCTAATTGATGATCTTCAGCTTCTTTGGGGTTTCCACCTCCGCCCTTTTGGGCACCACCGCCGGTGAAGGACATGTGTTGTTTGTTCTTATGAGCGGATTTCATAATTGGGTTCCCGCTGTCCGAAGTCTCTGACTTCGGACTAATATTATTTCTTACACCATGTCATTATATTGATTTGAAGTCAGAGACTTCAAACAGCGTGGGACATGTGTCTTTTACTTTTTATTTCTAAAGTTTGGGTACCAAATAAAATCCATAAAGATGATGGCATTTAAATCTTTATCTACGTTTCTGACAGATATTTTGGCTTCAGGACCAATTTCAAATCTGGTTATAAAACAGATATTTTGGCTTCAGGACCAATTTCAAATCGGCCATACTTTTCTGTTTTATAACCTAGGCCTAAATAAAATTCTGTTAAGTTATGAAATGCCGTACGGGGTTTAGTAGGTTGTACATAGTAACTACTTACGGAGTTCAAATAAAATTCTCTAGCATTAAGATGTTTTCCTTGAAGCGGAATATCCCATCCTAGAGAATATGATAACCTGGTAACGGCATTAATATCATTGGTATTTTTTGCTTCGATAAATCGTTCTTCAAATCTAAAATGATGTCTTAACCTTAAACTTCCAAAATGCTGAATCTGAACAAACTGTGAAATAAAACGATGTTCAAATCTTGTATCCGTTTCAAATGGATCAATAATTCTAAACAAATAACCTGCCGTTACAATACTATTTAGATTTATCTTATAAGCTGCCCCAGCTACGAATGTTAGGTTTATAACTTTAGATGGGAACTCAACTGCATCTACGGTATTATCGGCGAGATCAACCTCACTAAACGCTGTAAAGTTTAAACTAAAGTGTTCATCTATAGGCTTGAGATAATTAATCCTCGGAAGGAGACCCAGATGGGTTAAATCTTGTGCAAAAAGGTTAACACCATACCCTATGAACATAATAATAACTAATAAATTTTTTCGACTCATAATTAATTGAAAATTAAATCTATTTTTTTCTGAGGGATTTCTTTGTATTCAATTAGTGTTCCGTCTTTTTTGAATCGGAATCTATATTTCTTTTTCTTAGCGGAGACATCTAATTCGTAAACTTGCTCGTTTTCCAGCTTATGGTCTCTGGAATGTGTAACCTTATACTTTGTGTATTTTATATCAAAGTAGTTATTGATTACGCTTCTGGTTTCTTCAGAAATATCTCGATAATCAATTTCCTTGTCTATACTGATAAACTGACCGCTTCTGTCAAAAATTAAATTGATTTTCCCTTGATCTGTTTTTACTTTTGCTTCATAACAGATGGAATCTTGATCTGTCCTTAACTTATAGTATTTCGTAGAAAGTCCACTGTAGTTTTTTTCGACATAGTCTATTATCTCCTTTGAAATTTTATTCTTTTTTACCTTTTTTTCACTAATGTGAAATTGAGCTCTGGAGAATTGAATAAAAAATAAATTCAACAATATGATAATTATCAACCGTCTATCCATTTCAAACAAATATTTTACTACTCTTATCTCCGCTAGTTTTACAACATCGATTAAAGTATGTTATTTAATTTTGTAATTAGAAAAAACTCAAGTATTACGCCTGTAATATAAAACATTATTATGTATCGTATAACATTGCTATTACAGCTAGGATTTGATAAGATAAATAACAAAGAAAAAGCCCTCGATTTCTCGAAGGCTTTCCTATTATATTTCTGTCTTAAAAATGTAAGACCTAGTATCTGTAGTATTCTGGCTTGTATGGACCATTCTGTTCAACGCCAATATATTTAGCTTGTTCAGGTGTTAATTCTTCAAGTACAACGCCTACTTTAGCTAAGTGTAACCTTGCTACTTTTTCATCTAGGTGCTTAGGCAACATGTATACTTTGTTCTCATACTTATCACTATTATGCCATAACTCTAATTGAGCTAGTGTCTGATTAGTAAATGAGTTAGACATTACAAATGATGGGTGACCAGTTGCACAACCCAAGTTTACCAATCTTCCTTCTGCAAGAATGATAACATCTTTACCGTCTATAGTGTACATATCTACTTGAGGCTTAATTTCAACCTTAGAAGCACCATGCTTTTCGTTTAACCAAGCCATATTGATTTCGTTATCGAAGTGACCTATGTTACATACGATAGCTTTATCTTTTAATGATTCAAATTCAGAAGCATCAACGATATTGAAGTTTCCTGTAGCCGTAACTACGATGTCAGCTTCTTTGATAGCATCTTTCATTTTCTTCACTTCGAAACCGTCCATTGCAGCTTGTAGTGCACAGATAGGATCGATCTCTGTAACGATTACTCTTGCTCCAGCGCCTGCTAGAGATGCAACAGAACCTTTACCTACATCACCGTAACCAGCAACTACTGCTACTTTACCAGCGATCATAACGTCAGTTGCTCTTCTGATAGCATCTACGCAAGATTCTTTACAACCGTATTTGTTATCAAATTTAGACTTTGTAACAGAGTCATTAATGTTGATAGCTGGCATTACAAGTGTACCATTCTTCTCTCTCTCGTGTAATCTGTGGACACCAGTTGTTGTTTCTTCTGATAGACCTTTGATTCCAGGAACAAGTTCTGGGAACTTATCAAAAACCATGTTAGTCAAGTCACCTCCATCATCAAGGATCATGTTAAGTGGTTTGTCATCTGTAAATGCATGTAGCGTCTGCTCTATACACCATTCAAAAGACTCTTCATCCATACCTTTCCAAGCAAATACTGGAACTCCTGCTGCTGCAATTGCTGCTGCTGCATGATCTTGTGTAGAGAATACATTACATGAACTCCATGTAACGTCTGCCCCTAAATCAACTAGAGTTTCGATAAGCACTGCTGTTTGGATAGTCATATGAAGGCAACCCGCGATTCTTGCACCAGCAAGAGGGTTTTTACCTTTATATTCCTCTCTCAAGCTCATCAACCCAGGCATTTCTGCCTCTGCTAGTGTGATTTCCTTACGACCCCAATCCGCTAAGGACAGATCTGCAACTTTGAATTTCACTTTCTCCTGAGTATCAATCATTGTGAGAATAATTTTTATTGTTAATTAATTAATAATTTATGAACGCAAAAGTACTACATAGGTTTTAATAAGAGCACCTTAATTTTTCCAATTATCCACAATTATTACAATTAATGCGCCATTATAGGCTTTGGTATTATTGATATATTTAATATGAATTCCATTTTTAGTTTTTGTCTCAAAAAAAAAGAGGCCACATCAACTTAATGATATGGCCTCTATTATTTTTCACAACGAAAAATGACTACTCAACCTTAATAAATGTTTGTGTTGAATAGCTACCTTCTTTTTCCGCTTTGATATAATATATACCACTGTGTAATGGTGTTGTATCGATACTAAGCTTGTTCTGAGAACTCACTTCAGCTTTAGTTACTATTACCAATTCACCGATAGTGTTGTAAACCTTAATTGTTACATCTCCAATAGTTGCCTTTTCTATAAAGTCTACATTCAGTTGATCAGTGACTGGATTAGGATATATTCTGAAAGAAGTATCATTATATCCAAAACCTAAAGTATGTGCATGTATATTAGGCTCATCACCACAGTAAACCCTGTGAATCTTTACTGGATTAGAAATTGAAATACAACCTTCTACTTCATTAAGTTTTAAATTGACGTCTAGTCCAGTTAATGCATCTTCATAACCTATGTGATGAAGTAAGCTTGTCCCATTGTTCAACTTATCAAAATTTACTTCACTATAATCGTTTACGATATGTGTTATATATCCATTGGTTGTTGTCAATACCCATTTATCGTAAGTAGCTGTAGACCCTATTTTTTCAATATTAGAAGTTTCTAAAGTATCAATTTTGTTGTTTCTAACGCAAAACACAAATGGACCACCTACCAAACTGGCTGCTGTATTCTCAGCTTTGTTATATGTTATCGGATTAGATCTTACATAACATCCAGATAAGTTTCGAATGTTATTTCCTATCTGTATACCCGTAATAGTATTATTGTAATTGATATATTCTATAACATATTCTCTAGGTGTTATGTTTACCAAATCTAGTCCAATCAACAATGTGTTATAATCTACGATTGTACCATTATTATCTGTCATTAACCATACACCATAATCAGAAGCGGTTTCTATTACCTGAATGTCACCTGTCTGTATAGTCTGGACAGGATCAATAGTCCCACATGTCATAAATGGACCACCTGTTAATAATGCAGGTGTTAATGTATTTCTAATAATAGTTACTTGATTAGAACTTACATAACAACCAGAAATGTCATCTATTTTATTACCCACTGAAAGGCCAGAAATATCGTCATAGTTAATGGCTTGAATATAGAGATCACCTTCTCCTAGATTGTG
>JALZVB010000121.1 GCA_023300835.1 Saprospiraceae bacterium
ACAGCTGATGCTAATCCCATTCCTATTGCTGTTCCATCCTCCAGCATACCAGACTCAATAGAAGACATGAACTCCTTGAGTATTCTATGGTCAGTCGTCAACGGACATTGTGTAAAACTCTCCCCTGCAAATACAGCCAAACCTATCCTATCGTAAGTTCTTTTATCTACAAACGCATTTCCCATCTCCTTACTTACCGTAAGTCTATCGGGCTTAAAATCTTGAGCCAACATACTACTCGATAGATCCATGACCATCATAATATCTATTCCTTCGGCCTTTACTTCTTCTTCCTTGAGCACCGTTCTAGGTCGAGCCAATGCCACTATCAGAAATGCTAATCCAGCATATCGCAACAATGGCAGATACTTGAATAAAATAGCTTTAATACTCAGAATAGAATCTATAGATCCGACATGTGGAAATGCTAACGTAGCATCAGTCGTCTTATCTGATTTTCTATTCCACCACCACATCAGCGGAAGTGCTAGAAGCATCAACAATAACCAAGGATTACAGAACTCGTAGTTACCCATCTATTGATTCATTTGGTTCTACAATTTCAGTACTCTCCGCATCAGAAGGCGGGTCAGTTAATGTATCAGATATATTACCCTTAGTCTGTTCGACAAATGCTTTTGCTTTAACTAGGAATGACTCATTGATATCTCCTGTGGTTTCTGCTTTCGCAAATTTTACCAAATCTGCAATCTGAAGAATACCATTAAGATCTGTCTGATGCGTATCAGTTAGATTATGCTTACGGAGTGCTTTACTGATCTGATCAGTCGTACTTTCTAGGGCATTGATCTCATATCTATTTTCAAGATATTCTCTTATTATATGTGTCAACTCTGAGTGGTACTCTTTTGTTTGGCCTTTAGTCCACAACGCTTGTTCTTCTAGAACCTTTAATTGTCTCGTTGCAATGATATGTGCCGGTTCTTTGATTACCTCTTCTTCTTCGACGATAAGTCCTTCCGCCTTTTTCTTTCTTCTTAGGTATAACCAAGTCAACAATCCTATAATCAAAAATCCAAGTGCCCACCATAGATAATGAAGATAATCTCTCCACGTTTTTTCGGTAACAAGAATGTCTTTAATCTTGAGGATTGCTGTAGTGGTATCCGGATTGGTAATATCCAGTGGCGGTAATACTCTGATTACTGGAGATTGCATAGGCATTATCCTTTGCATCGAATTAGAATCAAGAACAATCCTAGGAAGCGGAATAGAAAAAATACCTATATCCCAGAATTCACCTATCAACGTATCACGGTATTCTCGTTGACCATTAGCAGTTTGGTATATCCTGTTGGGTCTAACGATTACGTATTTTTTTTTGTAATTATTGATATCTCCAGTCCACTCTACTTCTGCATAATATGGAATGCTACTCGTGTCTACAAGTGAACTCAAGCTATCAAGGTTTCGATAATCTAAAGCCTTAATCTGAGCCCCTCTAGGTAGTGTGATTTTGTATGCCAGTTGGACTTTGGAACCAATGTCCATAGAGTCTTTGTCTACAACTACAGTTGAAATGATTTGCGCAGTCGCCTCCATTTGCAAAAGCAAAAAGAAACACATACACAACACATATCCTTGTCCTATCGTCTTCATCAAGCTGATCTCTTTTTGAAAAACTGTAAAAGGGTCTTTACATAATCATCTTCCGTGTTGATACTGACATGGTCAGATCTGTATCTATTGAAAACTGCATTGTAATATTCGTAATTATCTGTGAACCACTGACTGTATTTATTTCTGACTTTAGCAGAACTGGTATCTAGAATAACAGCTTTTCCTGTTTCAGAATCTATAGTTTTTATAACGCCTATGTTAGGAAGATTGGCTTCCATTTTATCATAAAGATGCATTCCTATTAAGTCATGTTTTTTGGCAGCAATAGAAAGTGCAGATTCATAACCTTGTGTCATAAAATCTGAAAGGATAAATACAATGGCTTTCTTCTTCTGGATATTACTCAGGTATACTAAGGCTTCATCCAGAGAAGTACCTCTTGATTCTGGCTCATAGTATATGACCTCTCTTATTATCCGTAGAATGTGCTTCTTACCTTTCTTGGGCGGAATATACTTTTCTACCTGATCGGTAAATAATATGGCGCCTACTTTATCATTATTAGTAATAGCTGAAAATGCAATTACAGCTGCAATTTCTGCGGTCAATTCACTTTTAAATTGATTGACAGATCCGAAAGCTGAAGACTTACTGATATCAATCAACAACATCACTGTTAACTCTCTATCTTCTTCAAACACCTTTATATGTGCCTCTCCTGTACGAGCGGTTACATTCCAGTCAATATTCCTAACGTCATCACCATAGTTATAACCACGTACCTCTCTGAATGACATACCCGTACCCTTGAATGCACTGTGGTATTCTCCCGAGAAAATATGCTTACTCAGACCCTTGGTCTTGATTTCTATTTTCCTGACTTTCTTTAATATTTCTGAAGCGTCCATCTTCTACTAAGGTACTTCTATTGTGTTGACAATCTTCTGTACGATATCTTCTTGAGTTACATTCTCAGCTTCTGCCTCATAAGTCAACCCTATTCTGTGACGCATCACATCTTCGCATACATTACGTACATCATCTGGAATGACAAAACCTCTTTTATTCATAAATGCTTGTGCCTTGGATGCCAAAGCCAAATTGATACTAGCTCTTGGTGATCCACCGTAACTTATAAGTGGTGCAAGATCAGCAAGTCCGTTTTCTTTGGGATTACGTGTAGCGAAAACAATATCAAGAATGTAATTCTCGATTTTTTCGTCCATATATATTTTCCTTACCAGTTTTCTGGCTTTAAGAATTTCTTCTGGTTTTACAACAGGGCTGATTTTAGTTTCTGTCTGACCACTCATTGTACGTCTGATAATCTCTCTTTCTTCAGCTTTATCAGGGTAACCTATTTTGACCTTTAGCATAAATCTATCTACCTGTGCTTCAGGTAATGGATATGTGCCTTCTTGTTCGATAGGATTCTGTGTTGCTAAAACAAGGAAAGGTTCTTCTAGCTTGAATGTTTGCTTTCCTATAGTTACTTGCTTCTCTTGCATCGCTTCCAACAGTGCAGACTGAACTTTGGCAGGGGCTCTGTTAATCTCATCTGCAAGTATAAAGTTGGCGAAAATAGGCCCCTTTCTTACTGTAAAGTCATTGGTCTTAGGGTTAAATATCATTGTACCCAATATATCCGCTGGCAAAAGATCTGGCGTAAACTGTACTCTACTGAAGTCTGCGTCTATCGCTCTAGACAGTGTATTAATAGATAATGTCTTTGCCAATCCTGGTAAACCTTCAAGAAGTACATGTCCTTTGGCCAATAGGCCTAATATAAGTCTATCGATCATATAGTCCTGACCTACGATGACTTTGGAAGTCGCTGCTTTTATATCATCTAGAAATGCACTATCTATCTGTATCTGCTGATTGAGTGCTTCTATATCTACTGATGCTTGCATAGAAATTGATTATAACTTGATTTAAAAAACAAAAATATCAGATTAAGTTTAATATCAACACTTTTTATATATAAAAAAGTATAATGTATTAGAGTTTATTTATTTGCCAAATATATAGAACCCAAAATCTAATTTCATAAACAGATAAAAACGATAACTTTTTGTTAAGATTATAATGCTATTTCTTTTATAAAATCTTGTTCAATTCTGTTGACACCTTTAGAATTCAATTTTGAATTTGGTAATGGAATATTTCTCTAGTTGTTTCCATGCCTGGTCGGTGCAGCGAAAACGATAGTTATGTCATCTAAAGTATAAGCATTGTTCCAACTCAAATACATTAAATTAGTTACTATTGTACCGGATCAAAGTCTCTTTATTTTACAGTCCACTTTCATATTTCAATTTAATGAAGAATTACGTTTGCACAGTTTTGATTTCTTTGATTTACTTAGCTGGAACAAATGCACAGATCCCTCAACCCTGCGGTCCCGTTCCTATTATGTCACCAGATTGTGCTGGAGCCTGTGTCATATGTGACATAGATGGATTTACGGGAACTAACAATATTCAGAGTAACGACGGAGGCTTTCCTGAGTTCTGTAGCTTTCCAGATAATATGCACTACATCGCTTTCATTGCAGGAAGTACTTCATTAAAAATTAGAATATCTGTAGACAATTGTAATTCAGGATTTGCGGCATTAGACATAGGTTTTTATCAGAGTCTGGACTGTATAAATTATACTAGTATTACCTCTTGTTTTGATGACTTAGAGGGCGGACAGTCATTTGAGTTTACGACACAAGTGCCTTTAGTAATAGGCCAACATTATTATTTGGTGATGGATGGCTCTAGTGGATCCGTATGCAGTTGGACGTTTGATGTTACAGAAGGAAGTACTGCTGTAACCCCATTGGTTCCTTCAGTTTTACCACAATTACCTGAAATATGTGCTAACCAAGAGTTTACCATTACTAATACACCACAGGTCGGGGCAACTTTATTTGATTGGAACATTGATGGTTTAAATACAAGTACCCAATCCGAATTTTCCCACATTATTCCTGAAGCAGGTACTTATCAACTCTGTTATAAAGAAGCGAATTCATGTAATGAAGCCACACCTATCTGCGCACCTTTTACTGTCTTAGCTCAAGTACAGAAAACTACCTTTCTGGTAATCTGTGAAGGAGATAGTATTGATTTTAAGGGTACGATCTACAGTATACCTGGGACTTACGAAAATATCCTCGTTCCAGCATCTACAGGTTGTGACACGGTTGTAACACTTGTATTGGACTTTGGGTCGGTATTCGAGGGCGATGACTTTTATAATATCTGTGATGGAGATACCCTCAGTCTTGACGGTCAGCAACACTTTAGCACCGGGGTCTACGATCACTTTCTACTTACAGATAAAGGTTGCGACAGTACAGTACACGTAAATCTAGATCTCGTCTTATGCAATATGAAAGGAGCCATCATTCCGCAAGATCTCCAGTGTAATGGCGATATCTCAACTGGAGCCATGACATTTAGTGTAACCGTGGGCACACCACCGTTCAACTATTCTTGGGTAAAGATATTTGAAGAAGCATCAGTTTTTGGAACAGGAAGGCTAGATGATGATGGAAAGGATGTAACGATATCTGGTTTGAATCAAGGAAGCTATCTTGTGACAGTAGAAGATGAATTTGGAAATTTTACTATTCTAACTACAGAAATCCTAGAACCTACACCGTTACAAAGTCAGATTTCTGCCCAAGACTACAATGGATATAACATAAGTTGTAATGGACTACAAGATGGTATTATAGAGTTATCAGCAACCGGAGGTGTTCCCAACTATGACTTTCTGTGGTCTAATGGTGACGCTGGTTCGCCGTCTATCTCAAATGTACCCGTTGGCTTGTACCGTGTTTCTATTACTGATGATAGTGGCTGTGTAAAAACAGATAGCATAACACTTACTGAACCACTTACCTTAACGACAGCAGTCGAATCTAATAATCCAGATTGTGAAGGCCCACTTACAGGAAATCTAGGTGTTACTGCAACTACTGGAGGTACACCAGATTATACTTATAGCTTAGACGAAAGTCCATTTACTAGCACCAAGCAATATACAGCGTTACCAGAATCCATCTATAACCTGACGACTCAGGATGCCAACGGATGTACTTATACTAACGAAGTAACATTGGTAGCAGCGCTTATTCCTGAGATTGACTTTGCTGAAGATCTTACAATTAATTTGGGAGATTCCATACAATTGTTCCCATTACCAGGTGTCGTTGCTATAGACTCTGCCCAATGGTCATCAGCAGAAGGTCTTGATTGCCAAAATTGCTTGACGCCTACTGCTAAACCCCTTAACACCACAACCTTTGACCTTGAAGTGTTTTCTATAGATGGTTGCGCTGCAAATTCCAACATTGTAATAACGGTTGATAAAGACAGAAGCATTTATTCACCTAATATATTTGACCCTACTACAGATGGAGTAGATCAATTATTCTCTGTCATGGGCGGATCTCAAGTTTCTATTATAAAATCACTCAAGGTTTATGACCGATGGGGTAATATGGTATTTGAAAAATTTGACCTAAATAAAGCTTCCAATGAAAATGGCTGGAACGG
>JALZVB010000122.1 GCA_023300835.1 Saprospiraceae bacterium
TAATTCATCAAGTGTATATATAAGCGGCGGTGCCAGTCTAAACGAATTATTGTTAAATAAAAAATAATCAACCAGCGCACCCTGTTCATGTGCTTTATTCACAACATGTTTAAGATACTTTCTACGCTTAAGTTCTACGGCCATCATAAGCCCCGAGCTTCTGACCTCTTTGATAATAGGATGCTTGAGTTTATTGAGGATAAGTTTTTCTTTCTCTAATACCTGATGTACGATATCGCCTTGGGTCAATACTTCTAAGGTTGCGAGCGCTGCGGCACATACGACAGGGTGCCCACCGAAGGTTGTTATATGTCCCAAGTCTGGGTTACGGGCAAATAGATTAATTAGGTCCCTGTTTCCCACAAGGCCACCGATAGGCATTCCACCTCCCATGGCTTTACCTATGCACAATAGATCAGGAACAACATCGTATTTCTGATGAGCAAACAAATGTCCCGTTCTGCCAAAACCTGTCTGTATCTCATCTAGTATCATCAATGCACCGACCTCATCACAACGCTTTCTCACTTTAATGAGATAATCGTCTGTAGGGGGAATAATGCCTGCTTCCGCCTGCACAGGTTCTATAATAACAGCTGCTGTACGGCAAGTTATTCTAGCTAAGTCTGCCTCATTATTGAATTCAATATGCCTTACTCCTGGTATCAATGGCATAAAGGCACGGCTGTAATCATGATCAGATCGCAATGTTTCTGCACCTTGTGTACTGCCATGATAGGCATGTCGCCCGGAAATTAACTCATAACGACCTGTTGCTCGTTTGGCTAATTTCATAGCGACTTCTATGACTTCACTACCCGAACTGAGGTAGTAGATACAGTTGAGGCTAGGGTCTAACTGCTTACTGAGCAACTGGGCATAAGCAGTCTGAGGGGCTTGTATATGCTCTCCATACACCATTGTATGCATATGTTTCCCTAGTTGTGTGACAATGGCTTCGACAACCTTGGGATGTCTGTGCCCTAGTGAACTTACAGAGATGCCTGAGTTAAGATCATAGTATTGCTTTCCATTGGTATCGTAGATAAATATTCCTTCGGCGTAATCTATTTCTAGGGCCAGAGAATATGTGCTTGTCTGCGCGACGTGATTGAGGAAAATATCCCTTTTACTATAAGCGTCCATTGGCTATAAAGTATCTGTTATAATGTTGTTAAAATGTAAGGATAGCAAGATAAATACCGTTGTTAAGGTGTATCGGACTATCATTTTGTTCATTTTTGTATGCAAAGCTAAAAAATGCGGTTAACAGGACTTGTTTTACTTATTCTAATCACGTGTAATAGTTATGGTCAAGGGATTGAGTTTTTCCATGGCACATGGAAGGAGGCACTTGAAGAGGCCAAGAAAGAAGACAAGTTGATTTTTGTAGATACCTATACAACATGGTGTGGCCCATGTAAACAGATGGCCGCTAAAGTGTTTACACAGAAAGCTGCTGGAGATTATTACAACGCTAACTTTATCAATATGAAGTTAGATATGGAAAAACCAGATGGCCGAGATTTTGAAGTGACCTATCCTGTAACGGCTTATCCTACTTTGATGTTTATAAACAGCAATGGGGACTTGGTAAAAAAATCTGTGGGAGGCAAAAAATTAGAAGACCTTATTGACTTAGGTAAAGCGGCTATATTAGGCTACGATAAATCAGGTGAATATGCTGAGTTATACGAAGGCGGAGACAGAAGTTATAAACTTATGCTTAACTATGTCACAGAACTCAATAAAGTATCAAAACCCAGTCTTAAGATATCTAACGACTACCTGACTTCTAATCCAGACATATCGACAGCACAGAAAGCAAAGTTTTTATTATATGCCGTTGTAGATTCAGACTCTAAGTTATTCACGCAATTAATGGATAACAAGGAAGAAGCCATCGCTCAGAGTTCTGAAAAAATGTTCAGAGATAAAGTTTCTGAGGCGAGTCTGAAAACGGTAAGTAAAGCTGTAGAGTATGATTATGAAGACCTCTTAGAAGAAGCTATCTCTAACTATGAAAAAGCAGAGCTGGGTGATGATAAGAAATTCAGACAAGAAGCCACAATGTATTATTATCGACTTACTGGAGAGTATGAAAAATGGGCGGACATGAGTAAGAAGTACTTGAAAAAGTATGGTAAAAAGAATCCAGAACTATACAAAGCTCAAGTAGATGTCATAAAACAAGAATTTGGTTACAAAAAAGAATCAAAAACTTACGCCTGCGAAATATGCAAAGAGATTGTAAAAAAAGATGATTCTGTAGGTAACTATTCTGAATATATCAAAACACTTATTGACTGTAAAAAGATAGATAAAGCAAGAGACGTTACTAAGGAGGCAATAAAAAAATCAAAGTCTCGAGAGGAAGATACCTCACAATATGAGAAAATCCTCAAGTACTTAGACACCATACAATAAATTATAAATCCCACTCGAGCTCCCCATAGAGTATAATTGAAAACTGTAGATGAAAATCTATTTAATCTGTGCCTTAGCTTCCATGTGGAGCATATCGCTTATCGGCCAAAGTGTACGATTTGTTGAAACCTCATTGAGCGCTGCTATTAACTTGGCTAAGCAAGCCAACAAACCCATTTTTGTGGATACTTATAGTGAATACTGTAAGCCTTGTAAATTGATGGAGATCGAGTTTAGAAATCCAGAAGTTGCCAATTATTTTAATAAAAACTTTATTAATATAAGAGTGGATATGGAAGGGCAGAATGGTCCAGATTATGCACTGGCACATCAGATCGTTTTTCTCCCGACCTTACTTTTTCTCAGCCCAGAAGGAAATGAACGTCTCAAAATAGACCATATACTCAATGCTAAAGACCTCCTTAAATTTGGCAGGTTAATAAATGGCGAAACACCTCCAGTGGCTTCAGTACCTGTCGCACGAGAAGTTGTTTCTGAACCTAAAATAGTACAACCTGCAAGCATAACAAAACCTAGTAAAACTAAGGAAGCTGCCCCAGTTTCTGCACAAGCTGATGTTACCGTGTCAAATGAAGATGATACAATATTACATGTCTTCAATGGAGACAAGGATGATCTACCTCCGCCGATACTTAAGGAAGAAGCTTACCTCAGAATGCAGTTTATGGATGGGAGTCACCATGCCGCAGCGGAGAAATATCTAAAGACACAATCTGATTGGAAAACAAAAGAGAATGTTGTTTTTATACATGACTTTATTTCTAAAATGAATTCGCCAAAATTTGAATTCATGATTAATAACAGAACATTATTTGAGTCCGTTGTGGGCAAAGAAAATGTAGCCCAGACAATATCCATTCTCATCAACAAGGAACTAGAAAGAGGATACCCTCGACCTAATATAGACAGAGCAGAAAAACTATACACATATCTCAATCCCTCCACAGCCAAGCGTCAGGCAACAGCATATATGTTGGAGAGACTGTATGATGAAGGAAAAGACATTGAATTTATCAATCTAGGAGATAGTTATTTTAAATCAATTGACGATGTAACGAATCACCAATTAATAAACAAGTACGCCTCTAAAAAAGCACTCGCTGGAAAGAGCAAGAAAGCACTTAAGAAATGCGTAGCGTTAGTAGATAGAGCTATTGCTTTGTCAGACCAAGAACCCCTTTATTATATTACATTGGCAACAATAAGAATACGCCAAGAAAAAAGAAATGAAGCGCTTCTTAATCTTCAGAAAGCTGAAAAGCTAGCTGCTGCAAATGAACAATCAGATCTATTAGAAAAAATCAATAGCTTAAAACTTAATATCTCAAAAATGTAGATTATGCTATCTTCTACAGGTTCCCCCATATGAGATTAGCAAATACAGTATCTCAGGTTGCGTTGTGCCCACTTAGGCCTTGCAACTGAACTTCATCAAAAAAGAAACCCATATTTGAATCAGTCGCTCTAGTTTTACGCTTATACTATATGGCGAAATATAGTGTTTGTGATTAATACAAGAAATACTAATTTCTTAATCATGCGTTTAGTTCGTGTTCTATAATTAATGCTACAGTACTAGGTTTTTTCGATATGGTGCAGTTATACCAATTAGCCTTCAGAAAGCCGCACAAATTTTAATAGAATCTGCCTATCTCTGTGTTAAAAATACTCGTCATGCTATGGCTGCGTTTTTCGCCTTAAGCTAAACAAATTCTTCTTAAAATCTTATACGACAACTTGAAAGCTAAATGGTATTACATATTGTTGTAAACAAAAAGAGGCTGTCGAATCAAATCGACAGCCTCCTATATTAATAGTAATTTTTATTTTATCTAATACCGTGCATCAGTTTTTTCACCAGTGGATACATAACAGCAGAGAATACTGCAAACCCAATCGCAATGGCAGTCAATATCCAGAAGAAATAACTAAGGCCATGCTCTGCAGCAATTCCTTCAGACATCTCTCCAAATATACCTGCTAGTTTCATTCCTATCGCTACTGCGATATACCACATCGCAAACATGAATGCAATCATTCTACCTGGCACTAACTTACTAACATAAGATAAGGCAACAGGAGAAACACATAATTCTCCTAGTGTATGAAAGAGATATACAAAAACTAACCAGAATACACTTACGCCAGCCGTCATACCTCCAGCACCTATACCTGCAGATCCTATGGCAACAACAGCCATACCTATTCCTAAGAATAACATACCGATGGCATATTTCATGTTTGCATTAGGGTTGTATTTACTTTCCCACCACTTAGAGAACAACGGTGCAAATGCGATAATGTACAATGAGTTTAATACACCAAACCAAGATGCAGGAACTTCAGTTGTATCTTGATCAAATTGTGTCTTTAACATCCATAAAGCGATTCCCCAAATAATTACAAAAGAGGTAGCTAAAATAATATTTGACAAAGCAAATTTGGCAAAGGTCTTTTTAAATAAAGAGAACAATACATAAGTGATAATTCCTAATGGAATAATCGTCATCATTGAGTTGACTATCTTAAAGGTCAAAGCTGAATTTCCTTCTAGAATTCTATTCGTATGTTCCTTAGCAAATATTGTCAGTGACCCTGGTGCTTGTTCAAATAGTGCCCAGAAGAAAGTAGTAATAATTGCAAAGAAAATAACCGCTAACATTCTGTCACGTGTCACACGATCGTATCGTGGGATCCTCATACCTAACAATAAAAAGAAACAACCTAGGGCTGTTAATATTAGAACATTAGGTCCAGAGACACCGCCTATTCCTAAGTTACCTGCGATGTCACTTGCGCCATTTGAGATCTTAGAAACAGGGTCATTAATGATCCATACTAAACCTAAAACAGCGGCTACTCCAGCCAATACTTTATCTAATGTTGTGAATGGGTTTCTCTTCGCTTCACCAGCTTCTAGTTCTTTATATGCTTCTTCTTTAGCTGGTTTCATGCCGATGTTGCCAAAAATGTCTTGGGCAAACCAAAATTGTAATAGACCAAATAACATGAATATACCTGCAAGACCAAATCCTATTGACCAACCTACCGTTTCTCCAAGGTAACCACAAAGAAGAATTCCTAAAAAGGCTCCAGCATTAACCCCCATATAGAATATGGTATAGGCTCCATCTTTTTTCTCTGGATGGTTCTTATACATCTCAGATATGATAGAGGTCATATTGGGTTTAAAAAAACCACTCCCAAAGACCAGTGCCGTAAGTCCTGCATATATAAAGAATGGGGTTTCAATGGCCATGCATCCATGACCGATAGTCATCAGCAATGCGCCTATGACAACTGCCACCCGATACCCAATAATTTTATCAGCAAAATAACCACCTAAGATTGTAGATAGATAAACTAATGAAGTATAGGTTCCAAAGATTGCATAAGCATGTTCCTTGGGCCAACCCCAGCCACCATCCATAAGAGATGCCGTGAAAAACATCACGAGTAGTGCTCTCATCCCATAGTAAGAGAATCTCTCCCACATCTCAGTAAAGAACAATACAAACAACTGGGACGGATGCCCGAGTACTTCTGGTTTTATTTCGACACTATGTGTTGCCATTGTATATTATTTTATTAATTGATTTTTTTGATATTAATTATATAGCTGAGTTAATGACTGCCTTTTATAACTAAGTCTTCAGCACCATGGGTAAGTCTTTTGAGTGGCTTTAGTATAGCCAATACTATTAATCCAAAAACCACTGTAAATATAAAGACGCCTGTAAAGACAGCCTTTTCACCAGCTCCTTCTGCACTAGCCCCTACAATTCCAGCAATTTTATTCCCTACGCCAGTTGCTGCAAAATAAGCACCCATCATCAATGAAGCATATTTGACAGGAGCTAGTTTAGTTATAAATGATAAAGCTACAGGCGATGCACATAATTCTCCAATTGTATGAAATAGGTAAGCTAACACTAACCAATACATAGCAGAAGAACCTGTAGACTCATATTGCTCTGCGGCAAATCTCATAAACAGAAAACCAAATCCCATTATGATTATACCTATTGCCATCTTAAAGAGTGAAGAGCCTTCTCTTCCTTTCATTTTCCAATTGTACCAGAAACCTGCAATAGCTGTACCTAGTGTTATAATAAAAAATGCATTGACAGATTGGAACCAAGAAGCTGGCACCTCCCAACCCATAAACATTCTATCCGTTTTGGTATCTGCATATATATTCATAAGACCACCCGCTTGTTCGAATGCTCCCCAGAAAACTATGATAAGTAAAAATGAAAGAAACATGACTAACATTCTGTCCTTCTCAATTTTAGTAAGCGGTCGATTAGCATGTTCTTTATCAGGATTATCGTCTTTGCCTATAAAATCTCCGATACCTACAAGGTGCTTCTGACCCCATACAAATACTAACAAACCCAATAACATACCTATCCCTGCTAATCCAAATCCATAATGCCATCCGATTGTTTCCCCAACATAACCGACGATAAGACTAGATAAAAAAGCCCCTACATTGATGCCAATATAGAAAATTGTAAACCCCGCATCTCTACGTTCGTCACCTTGTTTATACAGACCTCCTACCATAGTAGATATATTAGGCTTAAGTAGGCCTACTCCAGCTATAATAAGCCCTAGCCCTGTGTAAAAAGCCCAATCTTGTGTTATCGCTAATATACTATGTCCTAGGACCAGAATCAAGCCTCCTAGTAATACCGATTTCTTCTGGCCAAGTATTTTATCTGCAATGAGACCACCTGGGATAGACATAATATATACCAGTGCCGTGTATGTACCATACAGGCTTAATGCCTCAGTTGTAGACCAGCCTAGCCCTGGATTAGAATCCATTGTTTTGGTCGTTATATATAGAACTAGTATTGCTCGCATACCATAATAAGAGAACCTTTCCCACATTTCTGTAAAAAAGAGAACGTACAATCCAACAGGATGTCCGAATAATTGTGGTTGATCGTCTAGATTGTTAGCCATAGTAAGGTTAGGATTTTGATTAGTTGGCCTAAATTAGATTTTTTAAAGGAAAATCGACAAGAACACCAAACATTATTACTGAGTTGTCTGAGAGAATGCTGCATATAAATAGAATAACACAGTCCCAAGTTGAGATTGGGATAATAAATCTTCGAAAATTGTAACCCTTTGTTACTACTGGTTAATTGTCAACTTGCGCAATACTGTGCTATTCTAATAGACTATGAGAACTTATTTTCACAATATAAAAATTATATCGCACTTGTAATGAGGTGTTTTTTGTATGGCAAATCGAGCACATGTGTGATATATAATTTGGTTGGACTTTTGTACGCTTGTAAACAAAAAATGCCCCAGATTTTATCAATCTGAGGCAGTATGTATCTACTCAACGTCAATATGTTGCTATAACTTAGAAATTAAGTGTTCCTTTCTCTAAGTCATTAATAGCCGTACCTAACATATTCACAGGTATTTTTTTCAATCTGATCGTCTTACTCTGATCTAGAATGTACACCAGTGGGGTAGCATTGGCATAATAATCATCATGGACTTTAGAGTTTCCTGATTTGTCTCCTAGGTTTATAAATTCTCCAAGACCTTTTGCTTTGACACCTTCTACACATTCTTGATAGAATTCGCCTACTTCAGAGCATATCGTCACTGTAGCTACATCTAGGTTTTTACTTTTAACCTCTGCTTGGAATTCTTTCAATCTTGGAATTTCTTTAGTACATTCTTCACAATCTGGTGACCAGAAGAAAAGCACCGTGTATTTGTTCTTAATATCTGATAAAGCTACTTGTCCACCACCAATCTTATCTAATCTGAATTCTTTGGCTGTGTTACCCATAACTAGAGGACGTAACTTTTCTACATGGTCCTTAAGCTCTTTATATTTTGTCTCAGTAAACCATGGAATAATATATTCAGACGCATGCTTATCTGATAAATGAATCAGAATCTCATCGTCAGTAATTATCTGAGGAATTTTATATCTATCGTGTAGATAGTTAAACAGAAAGATAGTCGTATGCTGTTGTCCAGGTGCAATACTCATAAGGTAATCAATACCCTTAATAGCATCTTTGGATGATCTAGAAATAAAATTATTAAAATAGTAATCTAAATCCTTTTTTAATACATCAGAAGCCAATACCGCTGGATCTGTCATATCATATTTGTTGAAATAATTCCACCAAACCGTTTTTGTAGTCTGTTGCGTCGCAGCTGTTGGTGCAGGATTCTGAGCTGGTTGTGTCACAGGCTGCTGCGTTGCAGGTTGTGGCGTTGCAGGTTGACTGGCTTTCTGGCCACAAGAAGCAAATGAAATTAATATCAATAAAACCATCAATGGATTAGGCTTAGCGGCAATCGATAAGCATATATTGTTTAAATGTATCTTGGATTTAACCATAGTTAATTTATTCAAGTTAAAAATAGAATAAGTATAATAGCTGCAAAAATATTACAAATATTTTACATATGTAAATCGCTTGTTTCTTATGAGCAAAATTTATAAAATAGAAAAACATAGACGACTGCTAGTCATATATGGACAATTAGTCTATTATCTTACCCCTATGAGAAATTGTCCTTTAATTGTAATAAAATTACTAGCTATGAATCGTTTCCTCTGTCTACTAACCTTAATTACTGTTACTATTGCCTCCTGTAAAAAGGAAAAGGTCAGTAATTATGATAACTTTTCTACTTATATAAGTGATTACAGCACGAGCCCCATATCTAGGTGCCAGGACATTTCCATCAAGCTAGGTTTCAAACCTCCCGAAAACACCATAGTACCTTCAAATATTATAACAACTACCCCAGACATGGGTGGCGTTGTAGAGTATAAAAATGGCAGAATCTACTTGAGAAACCCAGTTATAAAACACAACATAAAGTATCAAGTCAAATTCTATATAGGTGCTATTACAGAAATGCCATCTGGCATGGATTACTTTGAGTTTCCACTAGAAGCAGAAAGACAGGCTTGGGACATACAGATGGAAGCACCTATTAACAACTCAATGGAATATGTCACGTATTCAGGCACGATAAAATATGCTTTATGTGAACCTCACAGAAAAATAATAGAAGAGAGTATGGTTGCTACCCAAGAAGGTAAACCACTCAATATCTCATGGGATCATCCTAAAAACGAGAAAGATAAATCCTACTTCCAAGTATATAAAATCGAAAGACAAGACAAGGCCGGAGAAATTAAACTACTGCTGGATATGAATACTATTAATGTCAAAGACCAATCTACTCTGACATTGCCTATTCCTTCCAAGTCGGATTTTTCTTTGCATTCTGCAAAGCACAATAACAATAATGTCGTTGAGCTCGTATTTACAGACCCACTAGATAAGAGCCAGAACCTAACCGGATTAATTACAGTAACAGACAGAAAAATTGATCAAATAAAAGTAATCTCTAATAAAATTGTGGTTTACTTCTCTGATAATAAATATGGCAAACATACGGTCAACATAGAACCCGGCATCAAGAATATTGCGGGATATAAGCTCAAGGACAGCTACGAAAAACCAATCTTCTTTGCGCCACCCAAACCAACAATAAGTATTGCAGAGTCAGGCCATATTCTTCCACCTACTGGCGAATGGGAGTTACCCGTAAATCTTATATCAGCTTCAGGTTTCAGATTAAGGGTTCTTAAGGTATACGATAATAATGTCCATAGGTTATACCAAGAAAACAAAGAACCTTATGTTAATCAACAAGGCCTAGAAAACATCGGTCGTCTGGAGTTAGACACCATTTTTACAATAGATGTAGTTAATGCCTATGACAATACTTATCATGCCATCTCATTGGATAAATACATAAGAAAAGAAAAAGGGGCCCTTTATAAAATATTCCTAAGCATTCCTAGAGAACACAACCTATATCCTTGTGAAGAACTACAGGCCAGTAATAAATCTAAGGATAGAATAGAAACTATAAATTTTGACAAACCATGGATTGGTGAATACGATAATGACTATGACGAATACAATGGATACTATAGATCTAGAACAGTAGGACGCAGACAATATACTGAGCAACCAAGTGGCTATCACGGTAATCCATGTCATGAAAATTATAGCCTGACAATCCATGATTCTAGGTTACTTATGTGTTCTGATATCGCAGCCGTGATAAAGTCTAACACAGATAATGGCAACTATCTCGCTTACGTATCTAAGATTACAACGGCAACGCCTATAGCTTCCGCAAAGGTCACATTATTAAATGTACAAGGTCAAGAAATAGGGACAGCTTATACGGATGGTCAAGGTTTTGCGAAGGTACCTACACAAAATCAAATTCCTTTTCTTGCCCGTGTCAATCACAATGACAATTTTACTTACATACAGCTACAAGATGGTATGGCCTTGTCTCTAAGTACATTTCAAGTAGAGGGAAAAAACTGGAAAGGAGATAGAAAGGTTTTCTTCTATGGTGACCGTGGCGTATGGCGACCTGGTGATACGGTGTATATGCAATCAATTGTTTTCGACGATAAAAAAATTCCTAGTAATCTTCCTATTGAACTTAAGTTGACTGACCCCACCGGCAAACTCGTAAAAAAGTGGCTGGTCCGCAACAACAGTTATGGCTTATATGATTGCAGATTTCATACTGATATGAATGCCAATACAGGACCGTGGAAACTTGAAATGCAATTGGGTGGTGTAACATATCGCAAGACTGTAAAAATAGAAACAGTAAGACCCAATAGGTTGAAAATGAATATGGCTTTCGCCAAAGAAGAATTGTTATCTAACACTGACTCCCATAAGGCACCATTATCAGTAGACTGGATGCATGGCTTGCCAGCAAAAGACCTAGAAACACAAATTACTATGTTTCAAAAGTCTCTGCGTAACCCTTTTGGAGCTGATTACAGCAATTATGTTTTTGATGACATTCAGAAATCTCATCAAGAAGATCTGGGTATGGTCAAGAGTGGAAAAACGAATAGTAAAGGGAAATTAGATTTTAAAATTCCTGTCGCTGAAAACAAAAGTTATCCATCAATGATGTTATACAATTTCGAGTTGAGATCATTTGAAAAAGGTGGGGCCTTTAGTAATGATATGAAGAGAATAAAGTATTCTCCTTATGATAGTTACATAGGTATGTCCTTCCCAGGAGGCACATCCGATAGAGGAGCATATCTCAGTGAAAAAGATGCCATACAACTTGTCGCCATAGATGAAAATGGAAATAAAAAAAGTAGTAAGGTCAAAGTCACAATTAATGAAATTCAAAACCAATGGTGGTATCAGTTCGGAAACAGAGGAAACTATGCTGCGCTAAAAAACAATATTAAGAGAAGTGTCAAAACTTATGAAACAACTATAGGAAAAGAAGGTAAGACCATAAGTATCGAAGACACAGGAAGGTTTTTGATTACAATTCAAGACATAGAAAGTGGACATACGGTAAGCCGAATTTTCTATTGTTACAATAGTAGATACAACAATAAGGAAGAAGAATTATCCAATCTAGAAGTCTTACAATTTCATATAGAAAAGACAGATTATAATGTTGGTGATTTACTGGAATTCAAATTACCACCAGCTAAGAGTGGACAATACCTGGTTACTGTTGAGTCAGGAAATGGGGTATTACACAAGGAAGTACGTCCAGTAAGTACGACGCCTCAAGATGTGTTTATTTCAATCATAGCTGAGATGTCCCCATCTGCTTATGTACATGTTCATCTTATGCAAGCCTGGGACAAACACAATAATGATAGACCGCTCAGATTATTTGGCATAAAACCGATTAAAGTATTTGACCAGAATTCCATTCTAGAACCTGTCATTTCTATGCCTGACGAATTAGAAACAGATAAACCCTTTCAACTTTCTGTTGCAGAAACCAACGGTCAATCAATGAGTTATACTATAGCTATTGTAGATCAAGGTCTACTTGATATCACTCAATTTTCAACTCCAGATCCATGGACAGCTTTTTTTGGAAAAGAAAGCCTCAATGTAAAAACTTGGGATATGTATAGGGATATATTCCACAGGTTTCTTGGCGAATATGCTTCTCTCTTAGCCATAGGTGGCGATGGTATGAATACGATCACCAATATATCTAAGGCACAAAGATTCAAACCCGTTGTTAAATTTCTTGGACCGTTTAAACTTGATCCTGGAGAAAAGAGAAGTCACAACCTTACTATAAATGACTATGTAGGATCTGTAAGAGCAATGGTGGTAGCTACCAACGGTAATGCGCTTGGGCATCAAGATAAAACAGTTGCTGTCAAGAAACCATTGATGTTATATTCTACGCTTCCAAGAGTCCTTGGGCCACAAGAAAAACTTAAAGTTCCTGTAACGGTATTTGCAATGAGAGATGATGTCAAAACAGTCGATGTAAGTATTGTTACTGATAACAACATTACGGTCATCGGGGAGAAATCTAAACAAATTTCTTTTGATAAAATAGGCGAGCAAGATCAGTTTTTTGAAATAGAAACAGGAGACTTTACGGGTATCACAGAAGTAGAAGTTATTGTTAAGTCTGGCACTCATATTCACAGAGAAAAAACACAACTTGACATAAGACCATCGGCACCTAAGATCACTCAAATTTTTCATGATCTGGTAACTGCCAATAATCAAAAAATTCTAGATTATAAACCACTCGGCATGACAGGAACTAGGTCGGCGCAATTACACCTCAGTAAGGGACTTAACTTCTCGTTCCGACCACAAATAGATTGGTTGATCAGATATCCACATGGCTGTCTAGAGCAAACGATATCTACTATCTTCCCTCAATTGTTCGTAGCTAAAATGAATATCGTTAAAGGAGATGACCTCATGAGAACACGTCAACAATACCAAGCTGCTATTCAGAAGCTTCGTTTTTTACAGATACATTCTGGTGGTTTCTCTTATTGGCCTGGAGGAAACATTGCTAATAAATGGGGAACATCTTATGCCCTTGAATTCCTACAAGAAGCTAAGAACAATGGTTACGAAGTGCCAGCAGATTTATTGAAAAAATGTATCAAACATCAATACGCCGTAGCCGATAGTTGGACGCTAACCTCAACCAATTCTTCTCGCCATAATGGATTCTACACAATAGACCAAGCTTATAGATTACATACGCTTGCTAATGCAGGAAAGCCCAATTACGCCGCTATGAATAGACTTAGACTTTCGCCAAGTCTGCATAACACAGCCAAGTGGCTACTAGCACATGCTTTCTTGACAGTAGGAGAAGAGGCCGTAGCAGACAAGTTGATTCAGGCAGCAAGCGATAGAACAGAATCTTACCGACAGATGAGCGGTAATTTTGGGAGTGAAGTTAGGGATCAAGCATTGATTGTAAGAACACTTATTAAAAAAGGAGATAAGCTTAAGGCCAAAAGATTAATAGATGAACTGACGCCACATTTTTCTGGGGACAAACAGAGATATTTATCTACTCAAGACAGATCACAATGTTTGATCAGCTTTGCAAAATTTATGGGTAAGCTAGACTCTACTGAATCTGATTTAACTTACGACATAACATTACCAGGAAACAAACCATTAACAGGACAAACGCTAACAACAAAAAACCAATCATTCAATCTATCAACTGAAGATAAAGCACAGTCCGTGGCATTAACTAATAATGGGCCTACTGAGATATACAGTTGCATAGAAGTAACTGGCGTACCATTAAGAGATGATTCACCAGCGTCAAGTCAAGATATAAAGCTAGAAGTAAAATACATAGGAGAAGATGGAAGCATTATCAAACCTAGCCAAATACAGAAAGGCACAGATTTTACAATTCAATATACCATTCAACATGATGGCCTCAGGTCTAATTACGAGAACCTTGCATTGTCTGCAATTTTCCCATCTGGGTGGGAGATAATAAATCAACGCATGGTCACTAACACGAATTTTAACGCGGGAGATAAGCCTGATTATCAAGACATCAGAGATGATAGGGTTTATCTTTATTTTGATTTAGAAAAAGGGAAAAAGAAAGTATTCAGATTTAAAATGAATGCTACTTATGAAGGAAAATATTGGGCACCACCGGCTTTTTGCGAAGCTATGTATGACGCTACTATTAATGCAAAGCAAAAGGGATTCTGGGCAGAAGTAAATTAGATAGTAATATAGGATAATTGAATGTATATTTTTAAATAGTACAATTTTCAATTAGTGATACAGTTCTGTTATTGGCATTAGCCATTTTAGTTGAGGAGACTGATGATAACGTTAAGAACAGATGCATGTTTGACGACCTTTTGGGAGGAGTTTGCAGATGTTTAGTTATCCTTAGTTGGATCAACGTTAAGAAATATGAAAGAACGATCTCAAAGAGTGGAGCGGAAGCTCCAAGTGAGAGAACCGCAAAGCGGGAGGGATGGCCAGCCTTGAATTCTTTGTTTCGTTTCTTTTTCAAGAAAGAAATGAAAGCCCGCCGGCGAGGCAAATGATAGAATGAAAAACGAACTTAGGTTCAACAGGAAAACCAGTAATCATCCTTTATCAATGATTTAATGTTTAAGGAATTTTTTTGTATAAAATAGTAAAATAAAAACAAAGAATTTGAATCTATTTAATCAAGAACCACTCGCTAACAGACTCCCCTACGATGGAACAGTAATTTATTATGGAACAGTAATGAGTACTGCGTCTGCTAATAGTTACTATACAGCATTGTTAAAGAAGATAGAATGGAAAAATGACGAAGCCGTAATGTTCGGTAAACGAATTGTAACCAAAAGAAAAGTCGCTTGGTATGGAGAAAAGGAGTTTGAATATACTTACTCCAATACAACTAAGCTGGCTCTGCCTTGGACAACAGAACTGAAAGAATTAAAAGCTATCATAGAGAAGTCGTCAGGAGAGACTTATAACTCATGCTTACTCAATCTGTACCATGATGGCAGCGAAGGAATGGCATGGCATAGTGATGCCGAAAAAGATCTCAAGCTCAACGGCGCGATCGGTTCACTGAGCCTAGGTGCAGAAAGAAATTTTGCTTTCAAACATAAAGTATCTAAAGAAACGGTTTCAATTTTTCTCGAAAGAGGTAGCCTATTGGTTATGAAAGGTACAACTCAGAAACATTGGTTACACAGATTACCTCCAACAAAAAAAATACAGACGCCTCGTATAAATCTAACTTTCAGAACTATCGAAAAATAAATATTGAAACCTGTCAAATACATATTACTTCTATTATTCGTCTCGTACTGTGCCTTGTGGTTTATAGGGGGGCAAATAAAAATTAAAGATAGGTTTGCACATATTCTATTTGCATCAGAAGGAGAGATTCTGGCAGGACAAGTTTCATCGGACGAACAGTGGCGTATACAATGTGAAGGACCATTACCAAAAAAACTGGCTACTTGTATTAAGTTATTTGAGGATCAATACTTTAACTATCACCCAGGCATCAATCCTATTTCAATTATCAAGGCCATAAAAGATAATTTCAAGTCTCAAAAAGTTGTAAGAGGAGGCAGTACACTAACAATGCAATTGGCCAGAATAATAGAAGGCAATAGAAAAAGAACATACAAACAAAAAATAAAAGAAATAATCCTAGCCTTAGCACTTGAAGCAAAATATTCTAAATCTGAAATATTACAACTCTATGGTCAATATGCGCCATTCGGCGGAAATACCGTAGGCTATTGTTCAGCAGCCTTGAGGTACTACAAAAAACCTATACAGCAACTGTCATGGAATGAAGCCGCTACACTTGCAGTACTACCCAATGCGCCATCACATGCTTACCCAGGAAAAGCACAGGAACTATTACGTAAGAAAAGAAAATTCCTATTAGACAAACTTTTAGCATCGGATCTTTTAGATGATACCACTCATCGATTAGCATTGAAAGAAGATATTCCTACACAATCCAAAATCCTATCTTCTATAGGAGGAGTTCTTTTACAAACACTAAAGAAAGAAAAACCTGGTCAATTTCAATACCATACAACCATTGATAATAAGCTACAGGCTCAAGTCAATAAGTTAATCAGAGAAGAAAGCGAAATAAATGCACAAGAAAACGGCATAGATAACATGGCAGGAATTGTCATTTCTAATGACGGGCATGTCTTGGCATATGTTGGAAATGGCGGATGTCGTACAGCAGACTGCGGATCAGAAGTAGATATATTAACATCTCAACGGAGTCCCGGAAGTACGCTTAAACCCTTCTTGTATGCTGGTGCCCTGGATGCTGGTTTTATTACTTCCAAAAGTTTACTAAAAGATATTCCCGTATTTTTTGATGGATTCAGTCCTAAGAATTTTGATCTTGATTATCGTGGCGTAATACCTGCTCATAAAGCGCTTACGCAATCCCTTAACATACCTGCTGTTAATCTATTAAGACAATATAATATAGAAGCATTTTTATGGGATTTACAAATGCTAGATTTAAAAAGTATTAGCAAATCAGCTGATCATTATGGCCTTTCGTTAATCCTAGGAGGTTGTGAAGTTACGCCATTCAAACTGGGTCAAGCATACATGAATCTGGCTAGGGTAGCTAAGAATCAAAAGGCCTTAGAACTTAATAAAACCATTCAGGACAACTTCAAGGTTAGAAACTTTCCGCTCAGTTCTGGAGCTAGTTATTTGACTTTGAAAATGATGCAAGGTGTCACACGTCCTTATACAGAAAGCGGATGGGAATATTATGCAGACAGGTCAGACGTCAGTTGGAAAACAGGAACTAGTTATGGTTTTAGAGATGCCTGGTCGGTCGGTGTAACTTCAGATTATACAGTTGTCGTATGGGTTGGTAATGCTGATGGAGAGGGAAAACCAGGTCTTACTGGTGTCAAAAAGGCAGCGCCGATAATGTTTTCAATTTTCGACTTACTTCCATCAGCAGATCCTTTTACACAACCGCTAGATCAATTACAAGTCAGAACCGTATGTGCTGCTTCAGGATATACCCCAACCTCTTTTTGCAGTGAAACGCAACTAACGTATGTTCCCAGTAAAACAAATTCAATTCCGCTATGTAAATTCCATCAGCAGCTCAATCTCGATAAATCTGAACAATATCGTGTCTACCAAAACTGTGCTCCAGAGGTGGTTAACACCTCACGTTTTGTTCTAGGTCCTATTGTCAATAACTATTATAAGAAATTTAATGGACACGGATATAGCTTACCAGAGTTGCATCCTAATTGCGTTAGTATGGCAAATGACTTAACCATACTATACCCCACCCAAGGCGCATCTATTTTATTACCCAGAGATCTAGGTGATCAGAAAAAATCATTAATTGCTAAGGCTATTCCTACCACAGATACAGACTCATTGTTTTGGTTTGTAGATAATCGTTGGGTGAGTACAACCCAGTCTGATCATGAGATTGTTCTTGATCTGAAAAAAGGGAACCATCAGTTGACAGTTGTTTCTGAGAAAGGGAGTGAACGAACACATTATTTTAAGGTGGTAGAGTAAGAATTGACTTTAAATAATTAAAAGCATTGACAGATGTTAGAGAATAATGAATACTTCAGGGTTAGGTTAATTGGGATAGGCTTACTGATATTCCTGTTTTCACGCTGTGATAATTCTTTAGATTGTAGAATAATATTATCTGATACTCAATTGAATTTTATTAGAGTAGTATCAAATGAAATATTATCCAAAAAAGTATCCAGTAGAAGAGGAACGAGGATTTCAGACTTTAACCTTGATGCCAAGTATTCATTGAACAACTCTATTCTAGGGGACACAAACACGTTAGTAGGTGTTACTAATTACTTTAACGAAGGACACTATGTGATTCATGAAACGGATTGGAATTTAGCCGATGAAAAGCACATTAGGTACATTGTATACTATTCGGAAGGAAGGCAAACTTCATTTACAGAAGAACCTTGGTATGAGATCTGTAGAAATGTTATTTCAAATGACATACATTGTGTAGTAGAAAAGGTGGTAAATTAAAATATGCTGGATTTAGTTTGTATAACAATATTGATAGGACTCCGCGTTTTTCAAAAAGAAGTTGAAGTTCATTACAATATATATTAAAAAATATTGTTTTTAGCAATAACAACAACATTAAACTAATAAATGACTAACTACTTAGCATCCCTAATTTGTATCATATTCGCATTGCCTTTATCCTCACAAGGCTTAACTAACTACGGTACATTTCCCGAATATAATAATAAGGGCTCATTCGGAACAAAAAAAATAACAACCGAAGGTTACTAGAAGAACATGTCGTTGTGAATTTTACAGTAGATAAAAACGATGACATTGTAGTGATAGGATTTAGACGTGATCTTAGCATTGAAAGTAAAAGAAGAAACTTCTATCTAAAAGTAACTTCTGATTGTAACATAACTGATGTACAAGAAGAAAATATACCAGATGATAACTTGTCCGTATATCCAAATCCCGCTACTGGAATATTAAATGTTACACTACCTGAAAGCTATCAGAATGACATTATAAGTATATTATCCATTGATGGTAAATCAATTGAAGATGACATAAATGTTACTACTTCAGACCAGATAAAAATTGATATATTAAGTTACGTACCAGGCTCATATTTACTCAAGCTCATTAGTAAAGAAGGAGTAATAAGGTATTTGAAATTCATTGTTGTTGAATAGGCCTATGCGATTTTTAAGATAAAATTAGCCCTGACATTAATTTGTTGGGGCTCTTTACCTACTTATGTTAACATCTTATAAACCTCATCATAAGCCAGCTTTATTTTATCATTTAGTACACTTGGTAATCGTACAGATTCTGATTTCTTGTATTCTAGTTTTGTCTGGTTGATTTGCTTCAAAAAACGTTTTAGTTCTTCTTCGGCATTTTCATCTTGTTTTATCAACCAGGCACAGTCTTGATGATCTTGCCAGCTATCACAATGCTCTGAACCGAAAAACAAAACCAGTGATCCCTGATGGGCAGCACTAACCATCTTAGAAGGGACGCAGACATTTACCCATTCTTTGGACAGGGAAACAAGGTGTAGATCAATATGTCTCAGTTCACCTCTCGGTACAAAATCTAAGAGTTGTACATAGCTATTGTGTTCTGGTTTGAGATAAGATTTTATTTCGGGGGCTTTGGCACCATACACAACAAGAATCAAACGCTGTGTTTCTGGATCCATGTGATCAATCGTCCACTTAATGAATTCTGGCGAATGTGCTTCTCCTAGATTACCTATATAACCAAGATATATTTTGTCAACATCTTTTTTCCAGTTTGGAATGATGTCTGCTTCAAGATTCTTTAGTTGGTTTTTGAGAAAAACACCACATGGCAGAATTGCAGTTGGTAATGTCTTTCTGAATTTCTCTGATAAGTAAGTCGCTTGTATATCACCTAATGCGATCAAAGCATTGGGCGGCTTAGCATAAGTTTTTCTGAGTAAGTATTTATATATAAAGTTGTTATTAGAAACGAGATTGCTAGCTCTGAAAGCTTCTGGAAAAAGATCCATGCTCCAATAGAACCACGAAATTTTTCTGGCGTTAAGTAATTGACTTGCCCAATAATTAAGCAAAGCTGGATTGGTCATGACGATGATCGTACCTTTATTTACAGCGATCGTTTTTTTTATGAGGCGATAGCCTTCAATGAAGTTACCTAGAAACCTAAGAATTTTATTATTGCCGTCATAGATAGCGTTTACAACATGACATTCGCCTTGCGTTATACCTATTCCACCACCTCCACCATTATAGCTCGCATTAGTTGATACGATTTTTACATCAACCCCTTTGCTCATGAGATAGATAGCCAAGTCATTAGCTGCTTCTGCTATTACACTTTTATGAGGTGAATAATAGCGATTGACAATTGTTACGCTTCTAAGCCTCTCGTTTTCCACGCTTGGTAAGTTTCTTGGAATATGTCTTGAATAGATTTAGAAATATCCCAGTTTGGATAATGGGCTTTCATTTTTCTTAAGTCAGAGTAATAACAGATATGATCTCCTATTCTGTTCTCTTCACTGTATTTATACTTCATAGGAATACCTGATATATCTTGTATCATATCAAATGCCTCTAGAATCGAACATGTATTAGCCTTACCACCGCCTAGGTTATAAACTTCTCCAGATCTAGGTGCATTGATAAATTCTTCTATAAATCTTGCGACATCATAAGAGTGGATATTATCTCGTACTTGCTTGCCTTTATAACCAAAGATCGTATACTCTCTTTCTATAAGGTTACACTTAATCAGGTAGCTCAGAAACCCATGCAATTCAACACCAGTATGACTAGGTCCCGTCAGACAACCTCCTCTCAAGCAGGCTGTAGGCATTCCGAAATACCTTCCATACTCTTGTACAGAAATATCTGCAGCGACTTTACTAGAACCAAAAAGCGAATGCTTAGTCTGATCGATTCTAAATGTCTCAGGAATTCCATGCTCATATTGATCATCTTGGTAGTCGTATCTCTTTTCCATTTCCACCATTGCGATCTCATTAGGTGCATCACCGTAGACTTTATTGGTAGATAGGTGTACAAATGGAACATCTGTAGAATATTGCCTGGTTGATTCGAGTAGGTTAAATGTGCCAACCGCATTGGTATCAAAATCATCAAAGGGAATATCCGCAGCTTTATCATGAGAAGGTTGCGCTGCTGTATGTACAATAGCGTCTGGTTTGAGTTGGCTTATAAGGTCAACAATTCCACTTCTATCACGAATGTCTAACTCATGATGTTCAAACCCTGTGATCGTTTTCTCTAATCGTGCCTGGTTCCATCTGGTATCACCTTGGTCACCAAAGAATACAGCTCTCTGGTTATTATCCAAACCATGTACTTCCCACCCATTGTTTGCAAAATGCGAACAAACTTCTGAACCTATAAGTCCTGAAGATCCGGTCACCAATATTTTCTTCATCATTCTCTATTTCTAAACTTAATGCAAAAATATTTATAATATGTAAATAATTGACATATAAGGGGTTGTTAACTTTTACTTCAATTAGATATTCGTTCAGAATATAGACAAAAGGCAGAAAACAACCTTTTTTACAAAGTTATCAATCAAATACTCTCTACTCCGATCATCTAAAAAACCTGTATTTTTAGCTTCTCTTAAAAAAAGCAATTATGTATACAGTAAAAGATAGGTTTCTCAGATATGTAAAGATAGATACCCAAGCAGATCCATATTCTGAAACAGTGCCATCGACAGCTAAGCAAATAGATCTATCAAAGGTATTGAGTGAGGAGTTAACAGAAATGGGCATTGCTCATGAACTTACTAAAGAAGGCTATGTATATGCCACAATCCCTTCTAACTCTTCTAAACCCAATGTACCTAAGATATTTTTCTGTAGTCATGTCGATACTGCTCATGATTGCAGTGGAACCAATGTGAAGCCTATTGTACATTCTAATTATCAAGGAGGAGATATCACTCTACCTGATGATAACGAACAAGTCATTACAGAAGCTAAGTTCCCAGAACTCAAGGATAAGTATGGACATGATATTATCACAGCAAGTGGATTAACATTATTGGGTGCAGATGATAAATCTGGTGTAGCAAGTATCATGGATGCTGCTTATCAGTTAGTTAACAATCCTGATATCAAGCATGGGGACGTTAAGTTGTTTTTTACAGTAGATGAAGAAATAGGTAGAGGTGTATTACATGCAGATCTGGATAAAATAGGTGCTGATTTCGGATATACCTTAGACAGTGGAAACATTGGATCATTTGAATATGAAAATTTCTCTGCCAATGCTTACGAAATAAATATCTCAGGTGCCAGTGCTCATCCAGGTTATGCTAAAGGAAAAATGGAAAGTGCGCTCAAGATAGCGTCAGAAATTATTGCTAAAATTCCTAAGGATACATTGAGTCCTGAATCAACAACAGGCAAAGAAGGGTTTGTACATCCATACAAGCTTGATGCTAAAATGGAAGAGGCGACGATCTTGTTTATTATCAGAGATTTTGATACAGCACAGCTTGCAAAACATGAAGCTCTATTAGAAAAAATAACAGAAGAGGTACTCAAAGATTTTCCTAATTCTAAAGCCACTTTCACATCCAAAGAGCAGTATCGTAACATGAAAGATGTTGTAGATAAGCACATGTATGTTGTTGACTATGCTGTAGACGCTATGAAAAATCTTGATCTACCATATAAAATAGGTTCTATCCGTGGAGGTACCGATGGCTCAATATTATCACATAAAGGATTACCGTGCCCTAATCTATTTTCAGGACAGCATGGTATTCACTCCAAGTTAGAATGGACGACCGTACAAGAAATGCAAGCTGCCGTAGATACAGTTGTAGAAATCTGCAAAATAGCTGAAGCCAAAGCATAAATCAGCCTCATGGAATTATTAAGAGTAGATTCTGATCATCCAGATTTTTTAGCATTGGTGATATGCTTAGATAAGGAACTGGCTATAAGTGATGGTGATGAGCATGACTTTTATAGTCAGTACAACCATCTTACACATATAAAACATGTCGTGATGGCATATATCAACGGTAAGCCAGTAGGTTGTGTAGCTATGAAAGAATTGGATCCCAAGAGAATGGAAATTAAGAGAATGTACACAGCGCTATCTTCCAGACGTAAAGGTGTGGCAACACAACTACTCAATGAAATAGAAGGTTGGGCTCTTGAATTGAATTATAAATCTTGTATACTCGAGACGGGCTACAAGCAACCAGATGCAATTGCACTCTATAAAAATAATAATTATAGAAAGATTTCTAATTATGATCAATATGTAGGAGTCGAAAACAGCTACTGTTTTGAAAAAAAACTGACACCTCATTTATGAAAGTAGCTGTCATAGGAGGTGGCGCCGCGGGGTTTTTTGCAGCGCTTAACGCAAAAAAGAATCACCCTAAAGCTAATGTTGTTATTTTAGAAAAATCGCAAAAGCTGCTTTCCAAAGTTAAAATTTCCGGTGGTGGCAGATGTAATGTAACTAATGGTACACATTCTATAGCTGAGTTATCGAGAGCCTACCCACGAGGAGAAAAAAAGCTTAAAAAAGCCTTTAACACCTTTAGTAACCAAGATACGATTAAGTGGTTTGAATCAAGAGGCGTTCCATTGATGACACAACCAGACAACTGTGTTTTCCCAGTATCTCAGAGTTCACAATCGATTATAGATTGTTTTCTTAAAGAAGCCAAAGAACTAAATGTCAAAATCCATATGGGTACTGGCGTTAAGAAAATTTCTGTCAACGGAGACAAGCTTGATTTGATATATATCAAGGAGAGTAAATTAGGCACTTCCTATGATAAGGTTATTATAGCCACAGGAGGTTCACCTAAGAGATCAGGTCTTACTTGGTTAGAAGATTTGGGTCATAAAATAGTAGATCCCGTTCCGTCGCTTTTTACCTTCAATATGCCTAAGGAATCTATAACAGAACTAATGGGAATTGTTGTAGAGGATGCTTGGGCAAAAATACAAGGAACTAAAATTACTTCGTCAGGACCACTACTTATTACCCATTGGGGAATGAGCGGTCCGGCTATTCTCAAGTTATCAGCAATAGGGGCAAGGATACTGAGTAATTGCGACTATGATTTCAAAATACAAGTCAATTGGGTACACCAACAGAATACTGAAATTGTCCTAGAGACACTAAAAGAAATTGTAAAAGAGCATCCACAGAAACTGCTGAGCAATTATAGACCATATGCGTTACCAGAACGCCTATGGCATTTTCTACTGAAGAAAAGTAACTTGGCTGAAAACAAGATCTGGATAGATCTAGGCAATTCAGGCTTAAATAAACTGACGACATTATTAACGAATGATGTGTACAATGTAAAAGGAAAAACGACATTCAAAGAAGAGTTTGTAACTTGCGGAGGTGTAAGTCTAGAAAGTATTGACTTCAAAACAATGGCTAGTAGGGTGCATAAGAATATCTATTTTGCTGGAGAAGTTATGGATCTAGATGGCATTACAGGAGGGTATAATTTTCAATCGGCTTGGACAACAGCATATATTGCTGGCAAGCTTTTATAACTTAATAAAGAATCAATGAATAGTAGCAAAATAGCAAAGATCGGGTATTGGGTTTCAACAGCAATTATGTGTGGCATTTTTGCCTTTTCAGCAAGTATGTACTTTACTAAAACAGAAATGGTAGAAGGATTTTTTGATATGCTAGGTTATCCTTCATATATCGTTATTCCATTGGCTATTGCCAAAGTCTTTGGAGTTATTGCAGTTCTTACTAACGCATCTAAATTACTTGCTGAGTGGGCTTATGCTGGATTTCTTATTGATGCCGTATTAGCATTAGTGGCACATTATATGGTTCAAGGCGGCGGATATGAGATGTCTGGGCTTGCTATATTTGCAATACTTGTTTCTCGTTATTTCTATGGTAAATTGAACAGAAGGAGCCATGCCACTCATTGATACAATTATTATAGACCATAATACCCGCATAGGAATATGGGAAAATACGGAGAGTGATTATTACTTTCTTAATGCACTTAAACTCAATGAGCAGGAGAAAGCTCGCTACTCTGAGATGAAACTACATCGTCAGAGAGAATGGCTGTCTAGCAGATATCTATTACACGTATTGACAGGAGAAGCTACACGTTCTATGGTCATCAAGGATAGTGATGGTAAGCCAGCGCTAGAAGGCTCGACACAACATATTTCTATCTCTCATTCCAAAAACAGAGTAGCTGTTCTCATCTCTGACAGACGTTGTGGGATTGACATACAACAAGAGCAAGATAAAATCAATCGGATACAGCATAAGTTTATTACCGATCATGAACATGAAGCCATAGAATCCCATAATAGCTCTAATTACTACCATATATTTTGGGGAGCCAAAGAGAGTATGTACAAGGCTTACGGTCTTAGAGAATTAGACTTTAAGAAGCATTTATACTTGTATCCTTTTAAGTATTTTCAAGATAAAATAGAATGTGTTGGATGGGTACGAAAAGATGGTATTGAACAAGACTATACGATCTATACTGATAAGTATGATGATTACTTCCTTGTTTATTGCCTATTGTCTGAATGATACTGTAGTTTATAACCCTTCCTTAAAGCTCTCAGCTCCTTTTCAAGTCTATTATCTTTAGCACCGCATTGTTTTTTGCCCTACTACCTATAGGCCTTCGTCTTGGTTATCCACCTAGAGAATCAATTTATTACAGGTTTAAGAATGAAACTTTCTTAGAAAAAGTGAATTTCACAATGTTTTTTAGAAAAACTTTGTCCCATTTTTGACAAATGACGGTTTAAATAGAGAGGGGGGTTACTTGAACGCGATTGGGATTATTTTGAAGTAGAAATATGTCAAAACATGAAAAATAGCTTCTATTCCTTATTTTAGTCATTTACATCAAAACAAAATTAAAAACTATGAACAAGTACGTTGTTGAGTTTATTGGTACGTTCTTTCTGGTTTTAGCAGTAGAATGAACTGTTAATTCTGATTTTGGCAGTGCATTCCAACCTATTGCTATAGGCTCAATGCTTATGGTCATGATTTTTGCTGGAGGCCATATTTCTGGCGTTCATTTTAACCCTGCTGTTACACTTGGCGTATTCTTAAGAGGAAAATGTGCAGCCTCAGATGTGCCAGGATATGTTATCGCTCAATTACTAGGTGGCGCATTAGCTGCTTTTATTGGAGGATCTATATTAGGTAAAGTACCTGCCGCAGCAGCTTCTGATATGAATATGATGCAAGGTGGGGTTGCAGAATTTCTTGGAACATTTGCTTTAGTACGGGTTATCCTTAACACAGCTACAGCTAAAAGTAATGCTGAAAACTCTTTCTATGGATTAGCTATAGGTTTTACGGTTACAGCTTGTGCATATACGCTATGCGGATTTGGATCAGGAGGATGCTTTAATTCAGCAGTTGCTTTGGGTACATTTATGAATGGCCTTAATACTGGAACTAATATGGCACCTATCATCATAGCTGACTTGCTAGGAGGTGCAGCAGCTGCATTAGCTTTCAAAAGCATTATATAATAGTCAAGGCGCTGATGACTAATCTAGGAACTGATTAATATCAGCTTTCGCATTGGAAAAATATAAATAAGGATCTTCTAAGTATTTAGAAGGTCTTTTTTTTTTATTCTTTAAGGAAGCTAGCTGATCGTGAAATACTATTGTGGAGATTAGTTTGGATAATACAATGCCTTGGCACTCATAGACCTCAATAGGTCAAATGGAATAAGGTCTGTTTTAAAATATTGTAGCTTATCTCATAACCTTCACAAAGGCTTTGAGAAAAAGATTAGATTCTGACTTGAGTAATTTGTCGAGAGAGTTATCGGCGGCAGATGAGATAACAGATAAGTCTTTTATTACTTTACTAAATTCTTGAGACTCCTCACAGTTGGGCTTTACAGTGGATATTTTCTGTAACATTTCTAACATTGGGTTGAGTTCTTTCTTTTTTCTCTTCTCCAATGTTTTTCTAAAAACTCTCCAGAAATCCTTTTCTGCAACAAAGTAATCTTTCCTGTCTCCACGTATGGACTTACGATACACAAGACCCCAGTCTAAAAGGGCTCTTAGGTTCATGTTTGCATTTCCTCTTGAGATCTCCAGCTGCGCAATAATATTGTCTGCTGACAGCGCTTCAGGGCTGACCAACAACAAGGCGTGGATGTGTCCCATTGTACGACATATGCCCCAGTTACAACCCAGCTCTCCCCAGGTTACAATAAATTCACGCTTTGCTTCTGAAAACTCCATAGTGATATCTCAAATAGAAATTCTGTACGTTTTGTTTAAAAACATGAGTGATTTAGATCGATTCTACATAAGAAAAGCGGTACAAACGTCAGACTATTACAGATTGGTAATGATAACATCAAGTATTTTGTCTCCTTTCTGAATCCTATGAATGACTTCCATTCCATGTATAACCTTAGCAAAAATCGAATAATTTCCATCTAAGTGCGGTGTCGCAGAATGTGTAATAAACCATTGTGTAGACTCTGTATGTAATCCAGCTGACGCCATTCCTACATAGCCTTCTTTGTAAGACAATGGCCCAACTTCAGATTTAATAACATAATCAGCACCACCATAATTATCGCCACGTGGGCTTCCCGTCTGTATTACAAAATTGGGTACGACTCTATGGAAAATTTTATCCTTATAAAAATTGGAGGATGCCAGATCAAGAAAATTCAGTACTGTTCCTGGTGCCTCGTTTAAGAAAAACTTAAGTGTAAATATTCCTTTGGTGGTTTTTATGATAGCCTTGGTGTTAGGTGTTACTTCTTTTAACCTAGCCCAGTTTACAGCTTTTGATGTATTAACTTTAGTAAAGTTGGGTTTATCAACGCCTCTCAAATAAGCCAAGGCTCTCTCTACGGCGTAGATACTTTCTATTTGAGACGGTGCAGATAGTTTAGACCTTATATCTAGAAGAAAGTTAGTGCTATCTATAAGTTCTGCAAGCCCTGTTTCTGGGTTACTTATTACATCTGCCCCAGCACCTACAATTCCTTCGTCTATTCCAGACATAGACTCCATGATATAGTTTAGTATTTTTCTTTTATTAGATCTTGTGACTGTCTGATACACAGAGTAGAATTCCTTATTGCCTAATATTTTTCCTAGGGCCTCTATAGAAGCTGTTTTTATTACGGGGTCGCTCGATTCTTTGCCATACTTCATAATATAAGGATAGCTCTCTGTGTCATTACCTAGTGCCCTAAGGTAATCAGAAATTATTATGGGATTTGTCTCAGCGGCTATAGCTTGTTGGACTTGCCATCTTGTAGCATTGTTGGTTTTAGTATAATAATAAGGCAGGAGTGAAAGGATAGAATTGTACAGCTCAGTCTTAAGTTGCCACGGCACACTATCTACAGCGATATTTCTATAAGCTACAATATCTTTTAAGTCTCCGTTAGCTGCAATATAAGAAGAAGCGGTACGAGCAACATGAAGGTTTTTATCTCTTAATAACGCCAGTATCTTCTCTTTGGAAGCCGCATAATCATAGCTCTGTAAGGTTCTTATGATATTACACTTCACTCTATAATCTTGTTGGAGATCTAGTTGATCTAATAAGATGGCTTGTATCTCAGGTCCATTGGTGTTTCTTAATGAGGTAGCCAGTGCCATTTTTATTTCTACGTTTTGTTCTGCTACGAGCGCTTCTGCTATTTGAAATTTTACGTTTTCGATATCGAGGTTTGTAGCTCTAGCTAAATAGTGCGCCCCAGCCAACCTTACTTGAACCGGGATGTTTTTATTTTTGATTTTCTCGACGACATTATTCGTTATAAGTGGACTATGTGTTCCTCTAAGGGCATAAGCGTAGATTGCTTTCATCTGACCCTCTAGTAACAACGTATCGGTATCCCTATATCCATCTGCAGTAATAATTTTCTCTGCCAACTCAGCCTTGCCTAGCTTCCCGATAGCATACAGTATGGCACCATTGGCAGCATTGTCCACAGATATCGTATCCTTCTGCCTGAACCCCGATAGAAGTGGCACCTCTGATGAAGGTGACTTTAATTGCCCTATTGCGAAGGCTGCCATTTCCCTAACTTCTATAATAGGGTCATCAAGTAACTTGTATAGACTATCTAGTCCTGCAGGGTCTTGATGCGATGCAAATGCCCTTGCAGCAAGATATCTATAAGTAGGGTTTCTATCTCCAAAAAAGGATAGCAAACTATCTGTTCTACCTGCAAATTGATGATCAGATATCTTCTGAAAAAGAACATCTTTTGTGTCAAGTTCCACATTGGTCATCAGCTTCTTAGAATCAGGAACACATGAATATATCCCCAGTAGTGAAACAAACATCAAGAGAATATATTTTTTCATTGTAGAAGTTTTTAACAGCCGATTATAGCAACTGATCAATTATATAATTAAGAAGTGAAGTTACATTAATGTTAGATGTGATTGCCAATTTCGTTTCATATTTAGAATGGCAATTTCCAAATGGTTGCCAAATACCTAAGTACCTATATCTTTCTACATGATGCGTGGATCAACCTTCTTGTAAGTTTAATTGGTATAATTCTTGAATCTAATTAGTTGTTAAAGTTAAACCAACCAAATTATGCCATTTATCCATTCTATCCGAACTGGGGTACCTGTATACGAGTATACCCAAGACCAAGTTTATAAAATCGTAGCCCCTTCTTTACCTGATCGGCTAAAACCCATTCTAAACAAGATCTTAAAGGGAAGCCAAATTAGAAAACGTCACTTTGTTACTAGTGTCAAACATATATTTGAACTATCTCGCGAGAAAAAAATCGGAGAAAAGTTTAAGATCTGGCAAAAGGCATCCACACAGTTTTTTGAAAAACAAATAAAAGAAATTTTATCAGAAGCTGATCTGACAGCAGAAGATATTGATGGTGTTTGTACCTGTACAACATCTGGATTTGTAACCCCAGGGATTGACGTTCTTCTTATGGACACTATTGGTTTCAGAAAGAACATTACACGTTTACCCTTATTCGGTTATGGCTGTTCTGGAGGTATGGCAGCCATCAACAGAGTGGACGATTACCTAGCGGGTAATCCCACTAAAGCTTTTCTCGTCTGTGTGGGAGAAACATTGAGTATGCAGTATGAACACGATAACTCAATTTCTAAAATGGTTTCCAATAACCTCTTCGGTGATGGATTTGCGACCCTATTAATGGTAGGTAAAGACCACAGACTAGCCAAAGCGTCACCTATAGATATCCTAGAGACCCGTTCTTATGTTTTCCCTGATAGCGACTTTGCTGTAGGCCAGTGGATGACAGACTCTGGGCTAAAAACCCATGTAGACTATAAACTACCTAAGCTTATCAAAGCTGCTGCTAAAGCCCCTATTACTGAGTTATTGCTAGATAACAATATCAATGTGGATGATATAGAACACTGGATACTACATACAGGAGGACCAAAGGTTATGGACTCCTTTTGTGAATGTCTTGCGCTTAACCCACAGAAGATAGAAGCCAGTCTAGAGGTATATAAAAACTATGGAAATCAAAGTGCAGTCTCAGTACTGTCCGCTATGGAAAATAGTTTGGCTACCAATAAGAAAATTGGATATGGGTTTATGATGGCCTTAGGCCCGGGTATACATATGGAATATGCGTTATGCCAAGTCGATCCAATGAAAAACGCAGTGAAAAGAACTGCAATAGAATCAGCAGTTGTAGCTTCTGAGTTATAAAGAATTATAAAGAAATCATGCTTCAAAAAAAGCCCTCCAAGAAATAAATCTTGGAGGGCCGTATGATTTTAAGAAATCAAATTCAGTTTTAAACTACTGTTACATTAACTGCATTTAATCCTTTTCTTCCTTCTTCAACATCATAACTCACTTTGTCACCTTCGTTGATAGTGTCTGTTAAGCCATTTGCATGAACGAAAACATCTTTGCCTCCGTCATCCGGGGTAATGAAACCAAAACCTTTGCCTTCATTGAAAAATTTAACTGTACCGTTACTCATTTGTATTATATGTAATTATTATAAATAGAAGCGCAAAATTATAATTTAATCCGCTACTCCTGCATTAAAGACAAAAATAAACCAATCTAAGTTCCCAAACTCTAATAAAAAGTTTTAAAACTTTTAAAAAAGGAAAAAAACTTGTGTTTTTACCCAAAATCGACTTGAAAGCCAAGGTTTGGGTTCATTATAGAAGCTTATTGAAGTACTCAACAAATTCTGCCACTTTCTGTGTACCTACATCACCTTCGCCTTGCATTCTTACAGAAACACTATCGGCTTCAATTTCCTTTTCTCCTACAATAAGAAGAATAGGAATTTTATTGACCTCATTATCTCGTATCTTCTTACCTATCGTTTCATTTCTCTCATCTATAAATCCTCTTATATCATGTTGCGCCAGTTGCTGCTCAACTTTCTGGCAGTACGGAAGGAATTTATTATCGACAGGGATAAGGACATATTGTTCAGGTGTCAACCACAACGGAAACTTACCTGCCGTATGTTCTATTAATATCGACATAAACCGCTCCATAGAACCAAATGGCGCTCTATGCACCATAACAGGTCGATGCTTCTCATTATCCGATCCGATATATTCTAGACCAAATCGCTCCGGCAAATTATAATCTACTTGTATTGTTCCTAACTGCCACTTTCTTCCTATGGCATCTTTTATCATGAAATCTAACTTAGGACCATAGAAAGCGGCTTCACCTAACTTGGTCGTTGTAACCATATCTACTTCTTGGGTAGCTTCTATGATTGCAGCCTCTGCGGCATCCCAGTTAGCATCAGAACCGATGTACTTCTCAGGTTTAGCAGGATCTCTAAGCGATATTTGTGCTGTAAAGTCCTTAAAGTCCATTTTATGTAACACCTTAGTTGTTAGGTGTAGAACTTCTAGAAACTGCTCTTTGAGTTGCGCAGTTGTACAGAAAATGTGCGCATCATCTTGTGTAAATCCTCTTACTCTTGATAATCCATGTAGTTCGCCTGTCTGCTCATATCTATATACGGTACCGAATTCTCCTATCTTGAGTGGTAACTCCTTATATGAACGCGGTCTGTGTCCGTATATCTCACAGTGATGTGGACAGTTCATGGGCTTAAGTAAGAACTCCTCACCTTCTCGAGGTGTCTTTATGGGTTGGAAACTATCTTCTCCATATTTTTCATAATGACCAGAGGTCACGTATAACTCCTTGTTGGCGATATGGGGAGTAACAACCATTTTATATCCCAGTTTCTCTTGTTCTCCTCTCAAGAAAGCTTGCAACCTTTCTCTGATCTGAGTTCCTCTAGGTAACCATATAGGAAGACCTGATCCTACTTTTTCTGAGAACATAAATAACTCTAGCTCCGTGCCCAGTTTCCTGTGATCTCTTTTTTTAGCTTCTTCTAATAGGTTAAGATATTCTTTTAGTTCTTTTTGCTTAGGAAAGGTAATCCCGTAGATCCTTACCATTTGCTTTCTGGTCTCGTCACCTCTCCAGTATGCACCAGCTATTTTCATTATTTTGATAGCCTTTATACTTCCAGTGCTGGGAATATGTGGCCCTCTACATAGATCTGTAAAATTTCCTTGCTTATAGAAAGTAATAGATCCATCTTCTAGACCTTCGATAAGTTCTAGTTTGTAAGGATCATCCTTTTCTGTAAAGTATTTTATAGCATCAGCTTTGGATACATCGGATCTTACAAATTCATTTTTTTGCTGCGCCAATGCTAACATTTTGTCTTCTATCTTCTTGAAGTCAGCAGGTGTTAATACCGTATCTCCAGTATCTATATCGTAGTAAAATCCATTTTCTATAGGAGGTCCTATTCCTAGTTTTACACCTGGAAACAGATCTTCTAGCGCTTCTGCAAGTAGGTGGGCTGAGGAATGCCAGAAAGCATACTTTCCTTCCTCATCCTTCCATGTATGGAACATGATACTTGCATCAGTATCAACGGGTCTTGTTGCATCCCATTTTTCTCCATTGACAGTTGCCGTAAGCACATTTCTGGCTAATCCTTCGCTAATCGATTTAGCAATATCTATAGGTGTTGAACCATTCTCATACGTCCTGACATTGCCATCGGGAAATGTTATGTTAATCATCTTTCAAAAAATTTACACAAAATTACATGAAGTAATCCATAAACATATGGCAATAACTAATAATGTATGTTGAATTAGAAAAATATTACATAGATTCAAGCCCACATTTGTAATAGCGTAATATATTATATGAAAATATATCCTTTTGAGGCCGTTTACCCTAAAGTAGATCTGATTGCGTCGGCCAAGTCATTTTTTTCTGATATTAAGCAACAGTACAGGCAATATCGTAAGAGTGGCATTTATGAGAGTCTTTCCACACCTGGAATCTATATTTATCAAATAAAAACAGAAACAAGCAGTCACATAGGACTCATCTGTTGCACGGATGTCAATGATATTACAGATCTTAATATCAAAAAGCATGAGGAGACACTTGCTGATAAAGAACAGAAGATGATGGGTCTAATATTGCAACGTAAAGCACTTGTAAAACCTGTTCTATTAGGCTATCATTCTAATGATAATATCAAAGGTATTATTACAGAGAGTATGGAAAACGAACCCCTTGTATCTATTCCTCTTGAGGAGAATAAGGTATGGCACACTATCTGGACTATAGAAAATAAAGCAAGTGAAACTAAGCTCATCAATGAGTTTGCACAATTAACTACAGCCTACATAGGTGATGGCCACCACAGAACTACAACAATACAGTTGCTGAGTAGAAGTAAGGATCTGGGAGAGGAAGCTAGAAAGTACGACCAATTCCTTACGGCATACTTTGACTTCAAGGAATTAAAGATTTCAGATTTCAATAGGGTTGTTGATATTGCTGAGATTATACCCCTTCCTGAGTTTATCATAAAGTTGTCAAAGTACTTTGATATCAAAATGATTAAGAAAGAGGCTAAGCCTAAAAAGAAACACGTAATAGTGTCTTATATCGCGGGCAACTGGTATAAATTAAAATGGAAGAAAAGGTATCTCAAGCAAAAGGATGGACTACCTCTATTAGATAGTGCATTGGTCAATCAATTTATTTTTCAGAAGATACTGGGAATCATAGATGTAAGACTTGATAAACGCATCCAATACTTTGGTGGTACACAAACGCTTAACGAAATTCAAAAGGCCGCAGATACTTGTGAAACAGGCGTCGCACTATGTATTTTTCCTGTTACAGTAGAAGAGTTGACGACGATCTCTGATCGTGGATTAACGTTACCGCCTAAAAGCACCTATTTTTTGCCACGATTACTCAGTGGTATTATTGCTAAGGATTTAACGAGCTAAGTAGCATATAAAGCCTTATTCTTGAGGTGTGCAAAAAGATTTCATTAAGAATATATTTTCCTTACTCTTTATCAATGTACTGGTTAAGGTACTCTACATCATATTTATTGATGCTGAAGTACAGAATAGACTAGGGGATTCTGAATACGGCATCTATTTCTCTCTCTTTAATTTCTGCTTTCTATTCCAGATTATACTAGATCTGGGTATTCAGAATTATAACTCTAAGAATATTGCGCAGAATAGGACTTCAGTAGAAACATACTTTTCTTATGTATTGAGCACCAAGCTGTTACTGGTTTTTGCATTTGCGGTAAGCTTATTTATAGGGGCATTTATTTTAGACTATCCTCCATTTTACTTTAAGGTGATTACAGGTATTGTAATTATGATGATCGTACAATCCTTTTTTGTCTATCTGAGAACACATTTTTCTGCCTTAGGTCATTTTCATATAGAGTCACGTTTATCAGCGCTAGACAAGATGTTGATGTTTATGATAATAGGGTACATGCTATATGTGGAAAGGGAAATATCGGTTATGCGATTTATAAGTGGTCAGATTGTAGCATTATCGATAGCCCTTTTAATAACTGGATTCCTTCTAAACAAGAAATTTAAGCTGAGGCTAAATTTCTCATTAACCCGTTCTAATGAAATCATCAAGGCATCTTTCCCATATGCAATAGTCTTACTCGTGATGACAATATATACACGTATGGACGGTGTCATGTTGGAGCGGATGATAGATGATAATGCCATTTCTGCAGGAATCTATGGCGCTGCCTATAGGTTACTTGATGCCTCTAATATGGTCGGTTACTTGTTTGCAATGTTACTGCTACCTATGTTCTCTAATCTTATATCAGAACATAAAAATGTGATGCCATTAATAGAAGATGCCACAGGCCTACTTGTAACACTGAGTACAGGGCTGACTGTTGTATGTTGGTTCTATGGGGCAGATATTATGAGTTTTATGTATGTGGATATAACGCCTACACATGTAAGTTGCTTTAAGATCCTGATGGTCAGCTTTTGGGCTATTTCAATTTCATATATCTATGGCGCCTTAATATTATCAGATGGCAGATTGAAGACCTTGAATCTCGTTCTATTGAGTGGCGTATTTGTAAATTTTTCCCTCAACATATGGCTTATACCACAACAAGGCGCAACGGGTGCTGCAATAGCTACATTGATAACGCAATGGTATGTACTTGTCTGGCAATTTGCGCTGGCCGTAAAGCAATTAAAACTACATTTTCGATTTGATTATACGATTAAATTAATCAGCCAAATTGCGATTTTTATAATCCTGGGTTATCTCATATCTGAGTATTTGACTTATAATTGGGTTGTAGAAACTTTATTATTTGCTGGATTAGGATTAATTACGTCAATATTATTGGGCTTTTTCCGTTTATCTACTATTCTTGGGCCAAAATAGGATAACATCTATTTTGAAAACGACTTACTAACTTTAACCTACACTGATCTAATGAACCAAAACGAAAGCCTACTAGACATAGTCGTGTTGTTGTATAAATGGAGAAAAAGAATATTGTTAGGTACGCTGATAGCAGGAATAGTTACAGCTCTTATCTCTCTTACCCTAGATAATTATTATAAATCCAGCACGTTATTCTACGCGGCTAGTCCAGATATGACACGACCATTACCTATAGGAGATGCGGCACATTACACAAGAATATATGGTAATGGAGAAGATCTAGATAGGTTACTTTCTATAGCCAAGTCAAATACCGTAAATAATTATCTCATAGAAGAGTTTAACCTATATGACCATTATAATATTGATTCCACATCCCTTAAAGGGAAAAGTAAAATGTTACTTAAACTAGGTAAACTATATTCTATTAATAAAACAAAGTTTGACGCTATAAATCTTGCTGTAGAAGATAAAGACCCAAAGATGGCTGCACAGATGGCCAATGCCGCAAGAATAAAGATAGAAGGGCTGGCTCAAGCGTTAATTAAAAACAGCCAGAAAGTGTTGCTTGATTCTTACAAGTCAAAAATTGAATCTAAAGAACTAAAGTTTAAAATATTAACGGATAGTCTTTATAATACTAGAATAAACAACAAAATATTCAACACAGCATCTCAGGGAGAAGCGTACTCCAGTAGTTTAGTTGAACTGAAAGGAAGCGTTCAAAATCTATCTGCAAGAATAAAGTTTTTGGAAAAAATCAATGGGCCTAGAGATTCTATTAATTACTTGAAAGCAAAAAAAGAAGGTAAAGCATTTCAGCTTCTCAATATAGAAGCAGAAATTCAAAACTATAATAATGGTTATCCTACAATTATAAGTATTGAAAGAGAAAGAAGAGATTACGGAGATCAGTTAACAATAGATAAAGAAAGATTAACACAACTAGAGTCTGTATACCACACTGATATAAAAGGTGTCCATGTCATAGAAACTGCAGAAGTGCCCGTTATAAAATCTAGACCCAAAAGGTCCATAATAGTTATAGGTATAAGTGCTCTTGTCTTTCTATTATCATCCCTGATGACAATGTTGATGGATCAACTCAATAAAAACAATTGGAGAGAAAAATTCAATAACGTTTAAGTATTGAAAGGACAAGGCGTCAATATAATGGAATCTTTATCGATACCTTCTGATAAGGTATTATTGACTCTCTTCATGATACTTACTGTAGCATGTTGCAATGCCACAGTTGTGCTAGAGAGCCCCTTTCCGATAATCATTCCGATGGCTATCGTTTTTTTATTATTCGTTATCAATAATCCTAAAAACTTATTTTACCTGTTCTGGATCGTACTTCCTTTTTCTATTGAGGTGGAAGTTGGTAGCCTAGGGACAGATCTTCCTACTGAGCCTATCATGATGGTGTTAATGGGGATTTTTATACTGCTCGTTATAAGTAAACCCAAGACAATAAGTAAATCCTATTTTTTGCATCCTGTTTCTATATTGATATATCTGCACCTCAGTTGGATTTTAATTACTACAATATTCTCTACTAATTGCTTTGTTTCTTTCAAGTATCTATTGGCTAAGTTATGGTATATCATCCCATTCTATTTTTTACCATTTGTGTTATTTAAGGATGATACAGACTTTAGAAAGTGTTTTAGGTTTTTAGGTTATACCTTATTTGTTGCCATTCTGTACGTGTTTATAAGGCATGCGGCTTCTGGATTTTATTTTGATGCTATCAATAAAGCGGTTCGACCTATATTTAGAAACCACGTTAACTATGCCATTATTATATTAGCTTATCTGCCTTACTATTGCTACCTGATATTTTCACCGAAAAAGAAAGCAGGTTTACTGAAATGGGCTGGTCTTATTTTTTTAGTAGTAGCCATTTATCTGACTTATACCCGTGCGGCTCAGGCTAGTATGATATTAGCTATTGGTATCTATTTTGTTATTAAAATGAGATTAATAAAATATGCTGTAGGCTCAGCTCTTGTTCTTCTACTGGGTTTAGTAATGTTTCTATCTACTGAAAACAAATACCTGGATTTTGCGCCAGATTTCAATAAGACTATTGCGCACAAAAACTTTGACAATCTAGTAGAAGCTACTGCTAAAATGGAAGACATCTCTACAGTAGAGCGATTCTACAGATGGGTAGCTGGTTTCTATATGGTAGCAGAAAAGCCTCTCGTTGGTTTTGGTCCATCTACCTTCTATACGCAGTATAAGCAATATACTGTCAGTAGTTATAAGACATATGTAAGTGATAATCCTGAGAAGTCAGGCATCCATAACAATTACCTGATGGTTGCCGTAGAACAGGGTTACCCAGGTCTACTGATTATGTTATCCCTGGTATGTATACCGCTTCTGTATGCAGAAAAAACATACCATAATTTAATTACCAGAGATGATAAACTTTTGGTCATGGTAGCCGCCACTTCTTATGCGATGATTGCCATTGTAATTTTAATAAACGATCTACTAGAGGCAGATAAAGTAGGGCCTTTCTTTTTCTTAAGTGCCTCTATTATTGTTTTCATGGGAGTGAAAGCTAGAAGCAATAAAGCTTAATAATGTCCCTAGATATTAAGTCAATCACAGAACTGTTACAACAACCACTACCAGGGTGGACAGCTTGGCAAAAGATGTCTCCTGTAAAAACAGATAGATACAGAGAAAAAAAAGAGACTTCTAAGAGAGCCGCCGTTATGGCACTACTCTATCCAGACGCTGCTAGTAACCTAAATCTAATATTTATAAAGAGACCAGCTCACCCCTTAGATAAACATAGTGGACAGATAAGTTTCCCCGGAGGTAGTGAAGAAACTGAAGATAAAAACTTGAAAAACACAGCACTCAGAGAAACTTATGAAGAGCTGGGAATTGCCATAGAGAACATTCAAGTATTAGGCCCGCTATCTCCAATTTACATTTACGTAAGTGATTTTTATGTGGAACCCTATGTAGGGTACATGAACCATGAACCAAAATATAAACTCCAAAAATCAGAAGTTGATTACACGATCACAATGCCTTTATCGGAATTAATGTTGCCAGAAATTATCGGCACAACTACAATAACTGTTAAGGGTCGTTCTCTTGAAGACGTCCCCTATTATAATCTCAATGGAGAAGTGTTGTGGGGAGCAACAGCTATGATGTTAAGTGAATTCTTAAGTATTCTAAAAAGAAATCCACAATAAGAAAACTCCCAATTGTGGATTTATAAAGATACATCCTATCTGTTTCAGATCGGATTATCGTAGAATCGTATTAGAACTTGTTAATAACAACTTGTTCTACTTTCTGATATACGCCATTACTGATCTTAACAAGATAAACGCCTGCATATAATGTGCTTACATCAAAATAAGCGATTGTCCTCCCTTGTGCTATCTCTTTTTGAGCAACTACTTTACCCAATTGATCTATAAGTTCTATAGTTATTGCCTCTGTTACGAGATCATTAACCTGAACTGCAATAAGATCTGATGCTGGGTTAGGAACGATAGAAACGGATAGGTTTTTTTCTTGATCTATTACGGCTACAGTAGCGTCATATAGAGTTGTAGACTCGTTAACTGAATTGACAGATCTGCGTTCAGCATCTCCATAAAACGTAGGTCCTACAACATATGGATATGCAGATACCCAATTACTCTCTACCGTTGCAAAGTAAGCGTAAGTGCCATCTGGATACTCAGGTGTAACACAGAATCGACCATTGTGTATATCGAGATAGTCTTCCTCAGCATGAGCTACATACTCATAATCTTCTCTGAAATAACCTAAGATAAAATCAGCTGTTGGTGGTCCATCGTCAATATCCGTTCCGTCAGCATAATGTGTTCTTTCTGTTATGTCACGTAGTTGGTAACTAGACTTGATTCTTTCTATACCTCCAGTACCATCAGCGTTTCTAAATCCATATGCGCCATATATTGGGAACCCATCATAAGCATACCCTATAAGCGGCGCATGAGCAGTACTATCAATAGCATAGAGACCTTCGGCGTCATAGAGATTACATATGTCAGAGACCACTTCTAGATCTAATTTAAATGCTGATGGATTCTGATGATGGTGATAATTACCCATAGCTGGATGTGCCTTGGAGCAGTCAAAACCTTCTCTCTCTGCTGGAATGGCATCTCTATTCCAATCAGATCCACCTCCCATACCAGGAGCTCCGCCACCACCACAAGGAGGGTTTCCTGGTCCTCCACATAATCGGTTATTCTCTGTATCCCATCCAACACCATCTCTGTAATCAAACAAGGCAACACCGTTTATAAAAACACCGATATTGCCACCAGTAGTCTCATCTTTATTACCTGATTTCTCTACAGGAAATAGAGGTATTTGAAAAATTGCATTTTGGTCAGAAGCAAGCGATGGGTTACCATCTGTAAATGGTCCTGTAGGATAAGCGGGAATGCCATGCGTATGCACATATACAAAGTTGTCTGAGTATTCGACTTTCTGGCAATTATATAGCACCCCATTATCCATTGCGACTGAGTTACCCTCCATATAATAGCTACCCGTTTCTGAAGAGTTCTGTAACCACGATGTAATTGCTGGCGCTTGCCCAGAAGCAACCATACTTACAAACAAGCAAATTACTAAGTAATATATTTTCATATTTCTTTTTTGTGTAAAAGTAGTTGTGTTTAAATATACAGACAGGTAATTATTAAAATGACCTACCGTAATCAAAGGGTAAATAATTTAAGTACCTATTTAATTGACTCAGACGAAAACACATGCACTACATGTAAATATGTATCCTGGTAAAAAGCACCAGGTATGATCACTAGAATAACTGTGTCAAGTTATCTAACCAGTTCAACCTTTCTAATATTTAGAGCTATGCGATAGCTAGAGAGATACTCAAGGGGAAAACATTTATAACTCTTTATATCAAAAGGTTAGAAATATGTTTTTAAATACTCAGTTGTCATTCACTATGCCCCAATAGGGCCCAGCTCTACGCCTTCTGAGTAAGCGGCCATGATATTGTTTTCACTAAATGCTTTTTTGATAAGACTATTTATTTCAAATGTTGCTTCCCAATAATCATCTGGATTTATAGATGGTCTTACGGCAATTACAATATTATGACTATCGTATTTTTCAATACCTATAAGTGGGGCTTTTCCCCAGTCAATATATTTACTATCCTTCAGGGCTTCGCTAATTACTTTTTCTACTTTAGGAAAATTTTCTGCGTATGGCATTGTGACATTGAGCTCGAGCCTTATTTTCCCAATCGTACTAAAGTTGGTAATAATATTGTCAGTCACTTGTCCATTTGGGATAACCAATGTCTTGTCGTTAGGCGTTTCTAGAGTGGTGTTGAATATCTGAATGTTCTTTACCTTTCCGAAACTATCAGAAACAGAAACCCAGTCTCCTATTCTGTAGGGTTTGAAAAACAAGATCGTCAAGCCAGCAGCAAAATTACCTAAGAACCCTTGTAACGCCAGACCAACTGCAAATCCAGCTGCTGCCAATAATCCAAACAAAGCTGATAACTCTATACCTACGACACTGGCCGCAATCATAAACACAATAACCTTAAGTAATATTTCTAAAATAGAACTTAGGAACTCAGATACTTCTTGACCGAGATTTGCTCTGCCAATAGCGACCTTAAGAAGCTTAGAAACTTTCTTAGCAATGAATAATCCTACATATAAGATTACAACTGCCATTAGGACCTTAGGTAGAAAGATTATTCCCCAGTCCATTAATCGCTCTAGGTATTCTTGAATTTTATCACTTGACATTATTTGATATTATATGAAGGACGAAATTAAAGATATTCTTTCAAAGTCAACTACACGAGGAAATGTAGAACCGTATACTATATCTAACTCTTCTTTGCCTTGAGCGCAAACGGAATCATGAGTAATAGAAACAACAAAAGCGCCAATAATTGACCAGTAATCAAATAGATAGGCCAAGGTCCAAAATAATCTAAGATAGATGCCACTGGAGGTTTATTAACGGTATACATGTAGTTAGAACCTATAAGTAGATTTATCCCTAGAGTACTTAGCATAAACACATTGGCCATCCAGAAAGCATTTTTGAGATCTGTCCAATTGATCCTCACTTTCATGACAATAACATAATATATAGGGAGTATCACTAGAAAGGAATGCATAAGCCAGTAGGTAATATGCTCATAATGTGGAAATCCAAAATCTATATCTGGCGTTATATTAGCGTTAAGTGTTCCAGCAAGAATCCAAAAGTAAAATATGCCTAACCAGTAACGATTCCACCGCCATATCACTATAGGTGCAGTCAGTGACAATATTCTACATATATGAAGAGGTAAATCATCCTCTATTTCAAATACACCTGTAACCAGCCTCAATATGATAAGAAAACTACAACCCATAGCAGGGATGAGAGATAGACAGAATAAAAGCTGTTTCTGACCCTTAGAGCCCAACAGGTACTTGGCTGTCAGTATCGTGATAAGACCTATCAATCCTATTATGATAAGCGGATAATAATGCTCATCAGTATAGGGATCAAATGTTGATTCTCTCAGAAATACAGAGAAATCCATAGCAGGGCTTGTGGGTTTATAATTAACGTTGTTTACTAAATTGCTTATAAAAATGGAATTCCACCCTATTAGCGTCTGTTTTTGATAGATTATTTATAGTTTTCCAATGTATAGGAATCGTTAAAATATAACTTCCCGATTTGTGACTGGCACTTTTGCGCCAGAACTTCGTTAAAAACTCTTGTGATAGCTAGGCTATCTTTATGTTTTTCGACTAGTTCTGTTCAAATTTCCTTGTCATAATGGTACTTATTATTTTATACATTCCTTATTAATAAAAACTAAACTGGTAGTAATGAAAAATTTCTTGTTGACACTTGCCATGGCATTTGTGATAAACAGTACTTATGCAGGCGAAGGTATGTGGTTGCCACTCTTTCTCAAGAGTCTTAATGAAGCAGAAATGCAAGAATTGGGTATGAAACTCTCAGCCGAGGACATATATAGCGTCAATCAAGGCTCTCTTAAAGATGCCATTGTACACTTCGGTGGATTCTGTACATCAGAGCTTATCAGTGATCAGGGACTCTTACTTACCAATCATCACTGTGGTTATGGTCAGATACAATCGCACAGTTCTATAGAAAACAACTATCTAAAAAACGGATTTTGGGCCAAAAGCTTGAAAGAAGAGTTAGCCAATGAAGGCCTTAGCGCTACATTGATAAATGAAATTATTGATGTCACTAAGGAAGCGCTTGTAGGTGTTACCGATGATATGACAACTGCAGAAAGAGCATCTGCAATAGAAAAAAATCTAACGGCAATAAAGACCTCAACTATTAAGAAAGATTATCAAGAAGTGTCAATCAGACCATTCTTCAATGGCAATCAATATTTTGCTTTTCTAACGACTAAATATCTAGACGTAAGACTGGTAGGAACACCACCAGAGAGTATCGGAAAATTTGGAGCAGATACAGACAATTGGGTATGGCCAAGACATACTGGAGATTTCTCTATGTTCAGAATATATGCCGGTGCGGATAACCTTCCAGCTGAATACTCTGAGGACAATATACCTTACAAGCCTAAGCACTTCTTACCTGTATCTACAGATGGTGTCGAGCAAGGTGACTTTACAATGGTGTTTGGTTTTCCTGGAAGAACACAAGAATACCTTCCTGCCGTAGCTGTAGAAGAAATCGTAGAAGTATTGAACCCTGCCAAAATATCTATCAGAGAAAAGGCACTAGCAATCATAGATAAATACATGAGAAATGATGAAGCAACAAGAATACAGTATGCGTCTAAGTTTGCAAGAGTAGCTAACTATTGGAAAAAATGGATAGGTGAAAGTTTAGGTCTTACCAAAACAAAGGCTATCGAAAAGAAAAGAAGTTTTGAAAAAGGTGACTGTAAATTTCTTTTTAAAACTAGTGATATCGAAATGAAGTCTAAAAAGGAAAAAAGAAAAAAGTAAGCAA
>JALZVB010000123.1 GCA_023300835.1 Saprospiraceae bacterium
TGGCTTTTTATCAGTTTTTGATAGACTGGCTTTTGGGTATTAACCAGTCATTTTCAGGACATCCTTTGGGAGAACGTCCAGTTTTTGGTTTGGGATGGCCTCTATAAATTTGTAATAGTAATAATTGTCATTGTTTTCAATTTTTTAAGCCGCGTTGTAGTTGAATAATTCAACATAATTTTCTCTTTTTAATTAATTAATTAGGATTATCTTATAGAGTAGAATAAGGAACGACAAGTTCCTTATTCTACTCTTGGTATTATTTTATTAATAACATTTTGTTCATAAATCGTGTCTCACCAGAAACCAATTCGTAATATAGAAGACCTCCATTAACAAACATATCTTTGGATACTTCTATGGTATTAAGACCTTGAACACCAGTCCTCAATTCTCTGTACAATAACTTACCTCCTAAGTCGTAAATATTAAACTCTACATCTTCATTTTGAGGTAGGTAATACTTAACCACAGTCTTTTCAACCCATGGGTTAGGCATGTTTTGATAAACGATCATGTCATCATAAGTAACATCGGATATTTTGAATTCAATATCCAATTCATTGATAATATCATCTGTAGTATATGCTTCAGGAAGTAATCTATCTTGACCTATTGTTATGAAGTCACTAGTCCAAACATCAGATTTAACTCTAAGTGATATTTTAAATAGATCAACATTATCATTCATCCCACCAGTCTTATTCCAACTGATCTTGATAACGCCATCTTCTATATCAATTAGATTCATGTTGTTTTCTCCAAATGAAGCATCTAATGATTCTATATCTAATACATCCACATACCTTGTATCTAATTGTAACTCAGTCTGGAATCCATCAATCATTTTAAGATCATTAAGACTTATAACGATATCGGTATTTTGATCTTCTTGATAATTCTTCTCTTCAACAGTTAATTTAGTTACGCCACCAATGTTACGATTATCGATTCTACCAGAATTAATATTGGCAACAACAGAATTGTTGATATCTCCTATCTTAACTCCTATGAAATCAATTTCCATACTTCTCTCCAGGTCAGCAATCTCATAATTCTCTGGGAACGTCGTAATAAATGGATTTCTTGGATCCGTAAATTTGTAACCTGCATCAACAAATCTCCACGAAGTGTTATTAGGGAATTCTGTGTACTTACCTAAAATTAGCTTTCTTAATTCTATCAAATCAAGACCATTAACTTTATTAGATTTATTGATATCCGCAGCAATTATTTTGTACGGAGAATCAAGAAGTTCTATCCCTAATATGTGTCGTTGTATCTTAATTAAATCAAAAGTTGATATACCGTTTTCATGATCAATATTCTTATACGGATCTACAACATAGTTGCCATGCATTACTGCATCTTCAAATATGTATAAACCTTTTTCCTCAGTCATTTCTATCATAATAGGATCTGGATTATAGAAACCTACTTCAACAGAACTTATTGGTGTACTATTCTCAAGAACTACCTTACCTGACACATTAGTTAATAATGGTGTAGTACATGGATTAGGTGTAGTAGTCGGAGGAAACACTGTTACAATATTAGTGCAAGAATCAAGTAAGAAACTTCCAGACCATAAGTAAACGGTATAGTTAGCATTACCTACATCAGTACAATCATAAGTAATTGTGTTTACGGTATTGTCCGAATTACTAAATGCAAAAATGTAAGCGTCATCTGGACAATTAGCATCATCAAGAACTGGTTGTGTTTGTGCCGTTGTTAAGTCACCTGTCCCATTTACACCTAAAGTTAATAACGGCTTGGCACATGACAATATCGTTGCAAACGTATCTAAAACTGATACCGAGTACTCACAAGAAGAAGCATTATCACAGTTATCTGTAACAACAGATGTGACTACAGTAACTCCTCCGTTATATGTCCCACTTGCATTAGCTGTGGTTGTACTACCCATAGGCACTCCAGTACTTGTTGCAAATGATTGACCAGCAATAGCCACACAATCTGTAAATGTGATCGGTAGATCTACAACGGCAGAACATGTTGCTGAATTTTCATCCAGAAATACTGTAACATCTGCAGGACAAGTTAATTCTGGCCCAACAATATCATCAATATTAATAGTTTGCGTAAATGTAAATATTCCAGCTCCTGCTCCATCGAGCTGGCAAGAATCTACAACAGTCCATGTTTTTATAAATGTGCCTTCACATTCGTCTCCTGGATCTAACCCTGGGGTTACATCAAGAATTACTGAAGTAACTGATATATTATTACAGTCTGTTCCTGTTATATCAATCACTGGCATTCCTGTATCTAGCATGTCCACATCAACAATACATTGATTAAAATCAAGAGGTGATGTAGGCCATGTAATATTAGATACTGTAAATGGATTCTGAGGTCCTGAGATAGTAAGTAATTGGATGCATTCATTTGTATTTCCTGCAATATCTGTTGCTACAAATGTTCTAACAACATCTCCTACATTACATGCATTAACATTGAATGCTGCTGTAGAGGTAATTGTAACACCAGAACAAGCGTCTAACCCTGTTGCCGCACCAAAGGCAGTCAAATCTGCAAGAGATGTAAAGCAAGGCAATATTAGTGCAACAGGACATGCAATAGAAGGCGGTGTTAAATCTGCAACCGTTACAACCGCTGTACAGTTAGTCATCATGCCACCGCTCGTAGTTACTGTCAGTGTAACTGTGTTATCACCGATATTACCACAATCAAAATCAGTAATATCAGTCGATAATGTCACATTAGCACCACATCCTCCAGAACTTCCATTATCTATCTCGCTTGGGTCTAATATGTAATTACCTGAATTATCAAGGATTACAGCAATATTCTGAGTTAAACATGTCGGCGAACTATTATCTGCAATAGTTACAGTACCCATACAAGTAGATGTGTTTCCACAATCATCTCCTATTGTTAATATTATAGTCTGATCTCCGCTATCAGCACAATCAAAAGTTGAAGGTGATACAGTAGGATTTATAGCTAATGTGCTACAGTTATCAGAAAATGTAAAATCAAGATCTGCGACATCAATTGTAATCGCTGGTGGACTTCCAATGAGTACAAACTCTTGTCCTGCAACAATAGTACAAGTAGGTGCTATGTTATCTGCAACAGACACCTCTGTAGTACAAGTACTTGTATTGTTATTAGTGTCTGTTACCGTCGCTGTTATCAACGTAGCTGCATCTTTATTAGAACAGTTAAGAGATGTTATATCTAATACTTGCACTAGTCCATTACAACCATCGGAAGCACTTGCGATGATATCCGTATCACTTAGAGTCACTGTACCGTTAGCATCTAAGTCTGCTGTAAAATTAGGCACACAAGTAAGCGCTGGTGGGGTAACATCTTGTACCATAATTTTTGATACACAACTTGCACTTGTTCCAGTTCCTGATGTAACGGTTAGTGTTACACATACTGGATCTAATCCAACATTATTACAAGCCAAATCTTGTGGTGTTATATCAAATATTGCAGCAGGATCACAACCGGCAGAACTACCATCATTTATATCTGCTAGATTAATACTGAAATCTCCATTAACATCTAAATTAACAGTTATATCCATAACTGAACAAGTAGGTGCCGTAACGTCTTCTATAGTAATCGTTGTTTCGCAATCTGCAGTATTACCACAACCGTCATCAACAGTAACTGTTACCAATTGCGGACCTAAATCTCCACAATCAAATTGCGTAGGTGTTATAGTTGTATTGGATGATGTCGCTGCGCAGTTATCAGAAAAAGAACTGAAGACATCACCAATAACTACATTCACAGATGGTGGGTTACCCACTACAGGTAAAGAAACATTTGTAAGCAATGTACAACTAGGTGCCACGTTGTCTCTAACTGTAATATTTGTTGAACAAGAATCCGTATTTCCAGAAGCATCCGTAACTGTCGCTGTAACAACTTGTACTCCTTTGTCATCACAATCAAAGCTAGATAAATCTAGTTCTGTTGTAGAAATTCCGCAGTTATCACTTGAAGAGAGAACTAAAAAATTTGGCGTAAGTAAAGCATTTCCTGTATCGTCAAGATTCAGAGTTCTATTTGTTCTACAAGTAACTACAGGAGCTATATTATCTTCTATTGTAATTACTGAATTACATGTCGATGTATTTCCATTGATATCAGTAGCTGTCAATGTTATGTTATTGTCACCTAGTTCAGTACAATCAAAAGTTGTTTGAGATAGTACTAGACCATTATTACCCATACCGCAAGCATCGCTGCTTTCATTGTCAACATCAGCAACAGAAATACTCACTGTACCTCCACTGTTAACTTCAATTATCAAATTGTTACATAATGCCGTTGGAGGTGTATTATCAACAACTGTTACTTCTGATGAACAGAAATCTCTAAGTGGTGGAACAGATCCATCAAATACACTTAGGGTAACTGTATTAGGACCAACATCTGCACATGTAAATGTAGATTGATTAAGCTGTAGTGTCACCGTACTACAATCATCAGATGATCCAGAATCAATATCGGCAGTTGTTATACTGGCATTACCGGCAGCATCAAGATTTATAGAAAAATCTGACTCACATAAAGCTATAGGAGCATCATTAACTATAGTAATTGTAAAAGTACAAGTTGCCATATTTCCACTAGGGTCTGTTACTGAATAAGACGCATCTTGTGGAGTACACTGTATCGTTCCTAAGTTAATATTAGTAAGGTCTAATTGCGGCGCTCCAGCATTACAGTTGTCAGATGCGGAAACAAATCCTTGATTCGGATTTAGCATGACATCTCCGTTACTATCCAAGTTGGTCGTAACATTAGAACATTCAATTATCGGGTTTTCTTCATCAACTATTGTAACAATAGTTGTACATGAAGCTACTTTCCCTCCACTATCCGTTACTGTTGCCGTTACTATTGTAGCTGTTGCTGCATTGACACAAGTAAAGTTAGCTACATCAATAACTGAACTTACAATTCCACAATCATCAGATTGCGTATTAATAATATCTGCCGTCGTAATAACTTGATTCCCATTGCTATCTAATGATCTAGAGAAATCTGCGTTACAAGTTACCGAAGGTGCATTGTCACTTACAGTTACTGTAGTTGTACATACATCTGTAAGACCCGAATTATCAGTAACCGTTAATGTAACCGTATTAGGCCCTAGATCTGTGCATGTAAATATATTACCTGTAAGCGCTAAATCAGGATTACTACAATCATCTGAAGAACCATTGTTAATATCTCCAGCAGTAACACTTGCGTTTCCTGTATTATCCAAAGCAACTGAAAAGTCTGCGGCACATAAAGCAACGGGATTATCATTTTCTATTGTAATTGTAAACATACATGTATTCATATTCCCACTTGGGTCAGTTACTGAATATGATGCCTCTTGTGGGGTACATTGTATCGTACCTAGATTAATATTAGATAAATCCAATTGCGGTGCACCCACATTACAGTTATCACTTGCAGAAACAAACCCTGCATTGACAGCAAGAACAATATTTCCATTACTATCTAAAGTCGTAGTAATATTATCACATTCAATTATCGGATCTTGATCATCTACGATTGTAACAATTGTTGTACATGAAGCTGTCTTTCCAGTATTATCTGTTACGGTTGCCGTTACCGTTGTAGGTGCCGTTATATTAGAACAAGTAAAAGTGGTTACATCAATCACTTGACTTACTATTCCGCAATCATCATTAGCTACATTGATTATATCAGCTGTAGTTATAACATGATTTCCATTATTGTCCAATGTCCTTAAAAAGTTAGGATTACAACTTACGGTAGGTGCACTATCAATTATAGTTACAGTGGTTGTACATTGATCAGTAAGACCTGCACTATCTGTTACAGTCAAAGTAACTGTATTATTAGATCCTAAATTTTGACAACTAAATACAGCTCCTGAAAGCGACAGATTAGGGTTGTCACAGTCATCAGATGATCCATTGTTTATACTAGTAACATCAATTGTAACCGTACCATTTGCATTAAGTGTAGCTGACGCAGTATCTTGACATCTTGCTACTGGAGCATTATTGATTATTGATATATTGAAAGTACATGTTGCACTATTCCCTGCGACATCTGTTGCTGTTACTGAACCAGTTGCTACATCACAATTGTTAGTGATAGTAGGTAGGTTAAACTCTGTTGTAATTATTCCGCAGTTATCTGCTTGGTCTACTACTGCAGCTACAACTGTAACTATAGGAACATTATTCGCATCAAGATTAGTCGCTACATCTCTACATGTAATTGTAGGATCTATAGGATCAACAACGGTCACTTGAGTAACACATGTAGGATCGTTAGAAACATTACCTTGGCTATCAGTTACTGTTAATTGGACAGTATTACCTGTTCCTAAATTAGAACAGCCAAATGTTGTCTGATTAATGGCAAGTGTAATATCTAATCCATCACATGCTGTCGTAGAACCATTATCTACTTGAGCAGTCGATAATATCGCCATACCAGATGCATCTAAAGATACTGTCGCATTTGCTACAGCTCTACATACTGGAGGTAAAACACAATTAATTGTTACCACGGCAGTATCAGCGTTATCAGGAAGTGCAGTACCCTCCTCTTCAAATCCTAAAATATTAGAAGCTGCAGTGATTTCTGCATTATTAACAATAGTTGTTCCTGCAAACATAGGATCAACCATCAATTCTATTTTGAAATCTAAAATTTCACCTGCAAGTAATGTAGGAACTATCAAAGTAGGGTTTCCATTATTCAATACCCAACCTACATTTGTATTATTAGTACTAGTTACATAAAGTAACTCTGCAGGTAGTGCATCTGTAATCTCAACATCTGTTGCATCAAGTGACCCTATGTTTTCTAAAGCTATTGTAAACGTTACAACTTCACCAGTATTGACTACACTAGTGTTATCAAGTGTCTTCACAAGTGCTAATTCAAATGTCTGACCTACAGATATAACTTGAGAATCTTCATCATCATCATCTCCATTACCATCTCCATCTTCATCTTCATCAAAACTCGTTGATGTATCACTATCTGTATCATCAGGATCACTGTTGTCTGGATCTATGATTTCTGCATTGTTAACAATCTGATTCCCCATAAACATTTCATCTATCTCAAAAGAGATAGTAACTGTCTGTGAGGTTCCTACGCCAATAAATGCTATAGGTGTATTGATTGTTGCAACACTTCCTGATTGTGACCAACCTAGATCATTCAGGTTAAGACCAGCAGGTATATTGTCAGCTACAAATACTGTAGTGGCATCTATTGTACCTTCATTAGTTACGGTGATATTATAAGTAACCACGTCACCAGGCATATAAGGTCCAGGCGTTGCTGCGTTAATTGTTTTAACCAGTGCCAAATCATAATTCTGCACAACATTAATTATTGCAATATCATGATCATCTTCATCATTTCCTTGGTTATCAAGTACATTATCAACTGTTACATCATTATTGTTAGTATCGTAGTTAGAATCAATATCCATTCTACCTGGAGTTGATGGATCATTGTCATCATCAGCTGAAGAAATCTCTGCAGTATTGAGAATACTAGTTCCCATGAATGTTGCATCAATAGTAAAGGTAACATCTAATGTAGTTGAACCATCTTTAGCAATAAAAGGGATAGCTGTATTCAATGTCGCTGTTTCACCAGTCTGTGTCCAGTCCGTATCGTTAAGTGTCAATCCAGCAGGAACGTAATCTACAATATTGATATTGAAAGCATCTTGATTACCTTGATTAAATACAAACAATCTAAATGTAACATCATCGCCAGCATTATAAGGTCCTGGGCTAGATGTAGTTTCTACTTGCTTTAATAATGCTAAATCAAATTCAGGGCAGAAGTCTCCACCATTGTTATCTTGAACTTCTACTCTAACATCACAAAAGTCAGAATTTCCAAATACATCTATTATACATAGTCTTAC
>JALZVB010000124.1 GCA_023300835.1 Saprospiraceae bacterium
GCTGTTCTTGTGCAGTTCTTACTTTACAAATATCTATTTGTAAGTAGTAAGGACACAGCCCAATTGGTTCTAGGCATACCAATGTATTATTCATTTGCTAGTGTTATGGCAATCATAATGGCTGCGGGTAATGTAATCAATGACTACTATGATTACGATTCAGATATAATCAATTGCAAGTCGGGTAAGCTGGACAATAGATATGATTACCTTAGGATCTACTATTCTCTTGTAATAGTAGGTTTTCTTATATCATTATGGATAGCTACTCAATTAGATAATGTACCGTTGTCTGGTATATACATTTTTGTTACAGCACTACTATTTCTATATTCTTCCTACTTCATGAGGAAGCCTGTTCTTGGTAACCTGATTGTATCGTTGTTCTCAGCCAGTGTAATAATTATCATCTGTCTTGTAGAGTATGATCATTTCAAGCAAATGATTTTGGATTATCCAGATGTTTTTAACCTCATATTATTCTATTCTTCTTTTGCTTTTTTGATATCTATGGCTAGAGAAATAATAAAAGATATAGAAGATATTGAAGGTGATAAGAAGTTTGGTTATAATACTTTACCCATATCAGCGGGAATAGATAGAGCTAAGATATGGGGCATATTTTATTTGTTAAGCTCTATAGTTTTGGTAGGAATATATGCTTTTCAAGTCCCTGCCGAGAATCAATTAATCATGATGACATTGCTATTAATTATCTTAGCGTCACTCATATTTATCAGCTACAAACTTAAATCTGCAAGCCTGAAGAAGCACTACAATTCCCTTAGTAAATATTGTAAAATTGTCATGTTTTTAGGCATCATTTATCTTACTACATTCTTCTACATATGAACATTTTAGAAAACTATAAACTTGTCTTAGGATCTCAATCACCACGTAGAAAAGATCTACTAGCAGGATCCGATATTACATTCGAAATAAGAGTAATTGAAACTGATGAAAGTTACCCTCCGACTCTTGAGCACAACAAAGTTGCAGAACATATAGCTATAGCTAAGGCTGCAGCACATGATGGTAAAATAAAAGATGATGAGATAATAATAACAGCTGATACTATTGTTGTATCAGATGATGTAATATACGGGAAGCCTAAAAGCAAAGATGAAGCTGTAAGTATACTGCTCACGTTAGGGGGGGGCTGGCATGTTGTTTACTCAGGTGTATGTATCAAAGACACAAACAACCAGCAATCTTTTACAGTAAAAAGTGAGGTGGAATTCGCCAACATAACAAAGGAGGAAGCTGAATATTATGTTGACAAATATAGCCCTATGGATAAAGCAGGCGCCTATGGCATACAAGACTGGATAGGCATAGCCAAAGTCAAAAACATCAAAGGATCATATACCAATATCCTAGGTTTACCATCAGCTCAAACATATGATGCTCTAAAAGACTTTATCAAAAACAAATAAGCACCAGTCTCCCTTATAGTTCTTTTTATTAAGTTTAAAACCTGACTTAAGATATTCTTCTAAAACGATATTTTCATCTCTTTTTAGGATACCTGACATGAGGAGTTGCCCGTTATCATTAAGTCTTCTAGCCAAGTTTCTAGCGTTTTTGAGTAGGACATGTCTATTGATATTTGCTAGAATGACATCATAGTTTTCATCATCCAGAACATCAAGATCACCTTGCCTTACATCAATACTATTTTCCGGTAAGTTATTAAGCTCAACATGTTCAATACTATTTTCTACAGCTTCTATTTGGATATCAATAGCTACAATTCTACTGGCTTTTTTCATGGCAGTATACACCGCCAATATACTTGTCCCACAACCGTAATCTAGTATTGATTTATCAACCAGATCCATTTTCTCTAACTCTTCTAGCATCATGAAGGTTGTCTCATGATGTCCTGTCCCAAATGCCATTTTAGGAAGAATCTTTATTTCAGTCTGACCATCTGCGGCTGGATCATGAAATGGCGCTCTCACCAGAATATTTCCAACTACAATAGGATCAAAATTAGCTTCCCATTCAGCGTTCCAATTTTTATCTTCGACCTCAGTTATTACAATCTGATCTGCTTTGACATTAGAATGTTTAGTAACGACTTGTTTAAAGTGCTCTTCATTCATTTCTATCCAATACACTTCCAGTCCTTCTTCTTTCTCTACTATGGCATCAACCCCTAATACATTGCACCATGCAATAATTACTTGATGCTCTTCTACCGTACATGGAACCTCTGCCTTATACCATTGCTGCTTCATTAGTGTTATTTCGTTTTTCTAGTTATTACCTTTATTATAAGCCTTAACTGTATTCTTTATTAATGCGATAACCGTCATTGGCCCTACGCCACCAGGTACTGGTGTGATATGAGATGCGATAGGTGATACTTTTTCAAAATCAACATCTCCTACCAATCTTGAACCAGATTTACGTGAGAGATCATCTATTCTGTTTATTCCAACATCTATAATGACAGCTCCCGGCTTAACCATATCTACAGTTACAAAAAATGGCTTTCCTAGCGCTGAAATAATGATATCTGCGGCCTTACATATGCCTTTAATATTTTTAGTTCTTGAATGCGCCAACGTTACTGTAGAATTACCAGGATTACCTTTTCTACTGAGTAGAAGACTCATTGGTGTTCCTACTATATTACTACGACCTATAATAACAACATTCTTACCTTCGGTAGAAACATTATTCCTATCTAACAACAGCATTATTCCATAAGGTGTAGCAGGCAGAAAACAATCTAACCCTTGCGCCATACAACCAAAATTATATGGATGGAACCCATCTACATCCTTGCTAGGATCTACGGCTAGCAATATTTTGTTAGAGTCAATATGTTCTGGTAATGGCAACTGAACAATAAAGCCATCAACTTTAGGATCTTCATTGAGTTTAACGACAGCAGAGATTAGTTCTTTTTCCGTTATGTCTTCATTAAATCTTATGAGTTCAGAAGTCAATCCCACTGCTTCGCAAGACTTGAACTTGTTCTTCATGTAAGATTCACTAGCTGGGTTGTTTCCAACTAGAATAGCACTTAAGTGTGGCGCACGTTTCCCCGTACTTAATATAGCATCCACTTCAACTTTAATTTCTGACTTAAGTGTAGTGGCTAATGCTCTTCCATCTAATAAATTCACCTATTCAATTTTGAGTTGTTTTCTAATAAAATTATAAAGCACAAAAATACTCGAACCTATCAATATACCAATTAGCGCACCCACAATAACATCAATAGGATAATGGACACCTACATAAACTTGTGCAAATGATATGATAGCTGCCCATCCTAAAAACATTGCCCTCCATCTGCTAAAACCAAACAAGAGAAATAGATACGTCCCTAATGCAAAATGATTAGTAGCATGTGAGGATGTAAAACTAAATCCATTTGTACAAGGAACCCGTTTCACTGGACTCAGTTCAACAATATGACAAGGTCTCGCCCGCTTTACTGACTTCTTAATAAACTTGCTACTGACAAGGTCTGATACCCCGATATTAGCAAATAACAAAACAAGTATTAACCATTTCCTTGAGCTAAAATTCATCATTATGAATGTAATCAAGAATAGATACAAAGGGATCCAAAAGAGTTTGTGTCTTAATGGTACCAATATCATATCTAAGAATCCACTAGACATACCTGAATTAATACTCATATAGAGTGCAGAATCAAATTCTAGTAGGCTCTCAAACATGTCTGCAAAATACTTGTTTTATTACCGAATTAGACTTCAAAATTGATAGATTTGTAAAAAATAGTTTACTGTGGCTTTAATTAAATCAATCTCAGGAATGCGGGGCACGATAGGTGGATCACCTAATGAAAACCTTACGCCTATTGATATTGTAGAAATGATAACCGCTTATGGTCAGTGGATTATTGATCAAAAAATCTCCAAAAAGGTTGTTGTAGGACGAGATGGAAGAATATCGGGACCTATAGTCTCTAGTCTTGCCGTCAATACCCTACTTAGTTTAGGAATTGATGTCGTTGACTTGGGATTTTCTACCACCCCTACTGTAGAAATGGCTGTTACCGCTGAAAATGCTGGCGGAGGCATCATATTTACAGCAAGTCACAATCCTAAAGAATGGAATGCTCTTAAATTATTGAATAATAAAGGAGAATTCATCTCTGCTCAAGATGGGCAAACCTTACTAGAAAGTGCGGAAAAGAGAGATTTTGATTATGCCAGCGTTTCTGATCTTGGTAAAATCATTCCTTCTAAAGATTACATCAAATATCACATTGATAAAATCATAGATCTGCCGTATGTAGATCTAGATAAAATAAAATCACAGAATTTTAAAGTAGTTGTCGATTGTATCAATTCAACAGGTGCAATGTCATTGCCTCCATTATTAGACAGGATGAATGTTGACTATGTTCTTATAAACGATGAGATTACTGGAGAATTTGCCCACAATCCAGAGCCTGTTCCAGCTAATCTTTCATATCTAGCTCATAAAGTAGTGGAACACAAAGCAGATCTAGGAATCGCTGTAGACCCTGATGTGGACAGATTGGTATTTGTCTGTGAAGATGGAAGTATGTTTAGTGAAGAATATACAATTGTAGCCATTGCTGATTACTTACTCAAGCATAAAAAAGGGCCAACGGTTTCTAATTTGTCATCATCGAGAGCATTAAGAGATGTCACCAAAGCAAGAGGTTGTGAATATTACACATCTGCTGTAGGTGAAGTAAATGTCGTTAATCAAATGAAAGCTGTCGGAGCTGTTTTTGGTGGTGAAGGAAATGGAGGTGTTATTCTTCCTGATCTTCATTATGGTAGAGATGCGCTAGTGGGAATAGCATTGATGCTAAATCATCTAGTAGATGAGGGACTATCTTTATCCAACCTAAAAAAGAAATATCCAGATTATCATATTGTAAAGACTAAAATACAACTCGATGTCAATACTGATATTGATGCAATTATATCTAAAGTAAAAACACATTACGCAGACGAAAACCTAATAACAATTGATGGACTTAAAATAGACTTTGAAGAAAGTTGGGTCCACATAAGAAAGTCAAATACTGAACCTATAATAAGAATCATTGCAGAGGCATTGTCAGAAGCTAAAGCAAATGATCTAATTGCTGACATTAAAAATTTGTTAGATGAATAACCCCGAAACAGATTATCTAGTTAACTCTAGCGTTACTTCTTCATTAGAAACCTATTTTGAAAGATATAGGAACAATGTAATTGGTAATGACTTGATGATCGATACACCTTATGGTAGTAAGAAAATGATATATGCAGATTGGGTAGCCAGTGGTCGTATGTATCAACCGATTGAAGACAAACTCACCAATGACATTGCGCCTTACGTCGCTAATACACATACTACTACAACCACTTCTGGTTGCACCATGACATTAGCATATAATAAGTCAAGAGAGATTATAAAGAAACATGTCAACGCAAATGAAGACGATGTACTAATAAGTGCAGGATCTGGCATGACTGGTGTTGTCAATAAACTTCAAAGAATATTAGGTCTTAAGGTTCATGAGATTTACAAAGATCAGATCGCTATAGAAGATAGACCAATAGTGATATGTTCGCATATGGAACATCATTCTAACCAGACTTCTTGGATAGAAACGATTGCAGATGTAGTGGTTTTAGACCCCTGCCCAAAAGGTCTTGTCGATTGTCAAAACTTAGAAAATATATTAGAAAAATATAAGGACAGAAAACTTAAAATTGCTGCTATTACTTCTTGTTCTAATGT
>JALZVB010000125.1 GCA_023300835.1 Saprospiraceae bacterium
TAGCTTGGATGCAGAAGTTGACGCATTCGATAAGGCGATCTCTGATAAAGTTGAAGGCTATCAACCTGAAATGACGCCTGATTGGAATCTATTCCAACAGAAACGTGCAGATATAGAGATTCTCGAGAACGCAGAGTTTGATAACCAAATCAAGACTCAAGTAGATGACCTGCAATCTGACACAGCACCGCAGTGGGACAAATTCTTAATGAAGAAAAAAGAAGTCGCAGCAGAAGCGTTTGACACAGAAGTTACCGCACAAGTAGGTAACTATAGAGTTGGATATAATTCAGAGCACTGGTTATTGCTCAAGTCTCGACTAGAAGCAATACTCTTACTTAAGAAGCAGATATTCTCTTATAAGACCATGGAAGTGGCTTTTATGATAATGATGGTATTTGTATTTTCTAACTTTTTTACAGGGTTTATCACACAAGATATTGATAACCAGTATACTGTAGCAGAAGTGAATCAAGCGCCTTCTACCAAGTCATCAGCAGAGCTAACAAACCAAGCATCAGTTACAAATGCTAATACAACTATAGAAGCTAATACAATTTCTACGGCTGTTACAACCAATGAGATAAGCCATGAAATCGTAGCACTAAAAAAGGATATTTCTAAAGCAAAACAAACAATCAATAATTCTATAGCTATAGCTAAATCAAATACTTCTATAAGAAGTAATGCTAGTGCTAATGCTAAGTCAAATACACTTAATAGTAATAAAGCAACAGCTTCATCTATTAATGATCAGACAAGCTTGCTTAATACTCCAGGTAATAAATCTGTAGTTACTAATAACAGAAAATTAATATTACCAGTGGCTTCTTTAGCTTCTAATAGTGATCATACATTATTGAATCATGAAGAAAGGTCTATAGCTGCACTTAATCAATCATTTTCTAAAGTTGATATACCACAGTCAGATAATCGCAGCAATAAAGATGGACATTATGTGCATGTTTACAGCAGTATAAATAATAATGATATCACTTCCCCAACAATAGTATTAGGGGGAAATACATACGATGAAGCGACACAGAATGTGCGATCTTATTCATATGAGGCGCTTTATTCATTCAGGAAGAATAGGGTAGAAGTAGAAATAGGTGCTGGATATACGGACTTAGAATATACTTCTCATGATTATGAAGAAAGCTACCAACAAGATATGTTTAAATTTACAACGACTAAGTTCGGAGCTATGCACTTTACTATGGCTACTATACCAGTGAAACTTAACTATCACTTTATTGATAAGACAAATTGGTCAGCATTTGCAACAGCAGGCGTACGGAATGATGTTTTATGGACAGCAGATTATAATATATCTGAGTCAGTGATAGTGCGACCGGTGGGTACGTTTCCTGGACAAGTATTCGAACCAGAAGTAGGAGAAATTTATAGCCAAACCTTTTCAACTGGCTTATCATCTACAGATTATAACTTGTCAGGTGAAGGAAATGGGGTAGAAAACTTTTCAGTTGCCGAAGACAATAATCACTTCAGTGCAAGTATGACTTTAGGTCTAGGCTTACAAGGAAATATAAGCGATCGATTGAGTGGATATATAAGAGCTGACTATCAGCAAGGTATTACCAATAATACTTTAGGTCCATTTAATGATGAGATCAAAAGAACATCTCTTGGTGTTGGAATTAAACTAAGAGTAGGAAAATAGAAAACATATGCATCCTGGTTTAGGATAAATTAGATTATTTAGATTTTAGAAGATTAGAGAGAAGGGCCCATTTTGGGCTCTTTTTTTTTTTTTTGTACATCTTATTTTAACATTACCTATAGTCATACAATATTAATGTAATTGCACCTAGTCAAGCATATTGGATTTCTTTTTTTTCAATAAACTTTGTAGTACGCCAATAAATAGAAATTGTCAATACTGCAATGCTAACAGCTTGAGTAATGATATCCCCAGTCATGCTGTTTTCTAGCGATTATATCATAATTGTTGCACTAAATATAGAATGTGTGAGGAAGAGAAATTTTTGAAGTCACATTTTCAAGCCATGGATATATGTGATCTAGAATCTAAAAAAAACTGACAATCCATTAACTTGAAGAAAGAAAATACTAAAAGAAACCAACCATTAAATGCCCTTATATTATCCATTCTAGATAATCAATGAATAAATTTATGATCATGTATGATATAAAAAACGAGAGCCTGAATAGACTCTCGCTTAAATAATTTATTTTATTTTTTTTCTTACTTCACCAGTTGAACTTTACGATTTTGGATTTTATCTCCTTGCTGTATTGTAAAAATATAAGTCCCCACATTTGCACTTTCAAAGTTGTAGTCTAAATTCATTTCTCCCTTGAAATTACTTATAGTCTCTTTATGAATTAGAGCTCCTGTGATATCCGAAACGCTAAATGTTACATCTTCATCAGATTGTGACTTGTAATTAACATGTGATATTGAGCTAGTTGGGTTAGGGAAAGCCGTAAAAGTAGTTTCAGAAATATCTGCGGATAACTGACTTTCACTATTCAGACTCAAGTTCTCTTGCTCAATTTCGTATTGTTCTTCTTGGCAATAATGATAATTTATTCTTGTAGTTCGACCGATTTAGAACTGGAAGGAAGTTGGATTGTAATAAGAGTGGAGCAAGGTAAAAAAAACTGGCTTCCTCAGCTTGATGGAACGCTTATGAAT
>JALZVB010000126.1 GCA_023300835.1 Saprospiraceae bacterium
CGATATAGATGCCTTCTGTAAATGGATTAGGAAAAATAGACAGTTGTTGTCCTTGTAACTCATGTATCGCACTTGGTCCATCTTCGCCATCGCAATCTTCATCTATGTCATTGCCTGGTATTTCTGTGGCGTCTGGGTTTATGGCGGCATTGGTGTCGTCACAATCTAGGTCTGCGTTCCAGCCATCAGCGTCTAGATCTATTATTACAGTAAGTCCATCACAGTTTTCATCAATAGTATTATTTGCGATTTCTGCAGCATCAGGATTTATTGTTGGATCAGAGTCATTACAGTCATCGTCGTTAGTCACGTAACCATTAGGCGTTGTGCAATCTTCGATACTATTGGCATTATCTCCGTAGCTATCATTGTCGCTGTCTAGATAGAAAGTAACTAATGTAAGCCCTTCATCAATTTGTCCATCGCAGTTGTTGTCTAGGTTGTCACATATTTCAATATTGCCAGGGTAATTATTAGGGTCATTATCATCACAGTCAAGATTAGAAGGGATACCGTCGCCATCTAGATCTGGAAAAGAAGAAGTCGTACAAGTGATCTCGGTCGTCTGGTTATCACAAATGTTATTATTATACTGAGCTTCTATTTCAATTTGATAAGTTTGATCTACTACTAAAACATTTAAAGTAACCGCGGTATTATCAGTTGAATCGAAAAATACATTGTCCACAAAAATAAAATATTGGATAACTTCATTATCCTCGTTCCAACTAATATTTATACTGTCTAGACCTGAAGTGCAATTGACAATAGGAGCTGGGAAATTCAATCCAGAAGAAGAAGTTAGATCAAAACAAATAGTCTGTTTTATAGAGCAGTTGCAGCTGGGATCGAGTCCTTCCCATGTAGTACATCCAGCTGGATCAAGACCAGTAAGTGAAACTGATTCGGGACCTAACCATTCAATCGGGTCTCCTTGGTAACCTACAAAATTGAAATTTGCATCAAGTGGGATCATTTCCATCTCTAGTGTTCCTAAGCATACAACTAAACTATCCGTTTGCTCTAATAGAGGTAGCACCTCAATATGGACACAAGCCTCAGGATTAATTTTACTTCCACAATTTACTTCAACAAGTGGATTACATATTTCATATATTCCAGGTGTACTAGGCATTGTTATCTCAGGGTAAGCGAGTTGACCTTCTCCTTGTTGGAGTTCTACAAAATTCCCAAAACCCAAATCATCCGAGAATGTAAAAGAAAAAGTTGCATTAAGATCTGGATTGTAGACAGAACATGCGTCAGCATATTGAGAATCATCTATCGATTGAGAGTCGCCTTGATGAACGGGTTTCAGTGTTAACACTTGGCCTTGACAAACTTGTATCGTGTCATTGGTTAAACCATTGGTACAAGAATTCAACTGTCCTGTACAACCTGATTCTACTAATAATCCACCAGGTGTATTGGCTTCAAATGGTGCCGTGTTTTCTATGTTCATTGTATAGTTACATTCTGAACCACTACATCCATCTACATAGAGATAATAGACATTACCTAATATAATATCAGTCAAATTAAAAGTAACATCATCAACACATTCTCCTACTCCGACAATACAATCGCCATTACAATTGGCCCAGATACCCGCTTGAACGTTATTGGTTACTGTACATGTGCCATTAACGGTAACATTAACGGTCATGTCTGTAGAACCAGCAACAAATGCCCACCAAGATATATTGTGTGCTATGCCGACGCCATTACATAGAGTACCGCCTGAGTTACCGTCCCATACTGGCGTACAAGACTGCTGAGAAGTAAAATCTGTAAGATCGCAGGTAAAACAAGCATCACCAGGTTGTTGGTCACAGTCACTACATTGGATACCATTGCCCATGCAGTTGCTGCAAGTTATAGTTAGATTAAATTCAAATGTTAAAGGGGTCGAACCAGGGCAGCCATTATCTATGATCTGATAAGTAATGACATGAACAATGTCAATATTATCTGGGTCCGAAGTGAGTTCGCATGGACTCATTAATAAGTTACCATTATCAAAAACATTAATAACAAAAGGGCCACAACCACCTTGATAGTCAATCCCTTCTTGTAAGAAATAGGACCAACTGTCTACAGAATTGTCAAAAGCGTCCTGCCAGAAACTACAGTCTCCATATCCAACATTACCTAATGCAGCACCGCAGCTTGCACCACCGATAAGATACTCTATTGTCCCTGAAGGAAAAGTTGACGATGTATCTATCCATTCTACAGGACTACCTGTACTAGAATTGCATTGTTGAAAATCGCATTGCCCATGACAATCAAAAATCAAGAATAATATTAATGCTGAAATAATGGAAGTGAATCTCATAGTTAATTTTTTATAACATACACAAGTACTACTTATGTAATAGTAATGATAATAGCTCCAATTTTTATATGATTTTCTCCTATAGTTTTAGAAGCTTACAATGTGTAGACAGTGTAAATGTCAATACGTTGCCTAAGAAAAAAAACAAATATGTCCACCGTCATAAAAAATGATAATACTTTGATGTAGAGAATTAAAGTATAAATAAACTAATGAACAATGGCCCAGCGATTGTATTCGTAGGGCCATTGTTAGTTTAATATAGTTGTAAATAATATCTAATGAAACTATAGTTTTATGATTTCGTCAATGATGTATTTCCCACTTTCTATATCTGTTACCATCAATATGTATAAGCCAGAATCTATATTGTGTAATGGAATGTAACCATCCGTAACATTTCCTTGACGCAACTCTCTTCCATTGATATCAAAAACTTTATAGTTAAGTTTTTTAATAACTGATTCTATATAAATACCTTCTGTAAATGGATTAGGAAATATAGA
>JALZVB010000127.1 GCA_023300835.1 Saprospiraceae bacterium
GCCCCCATCTGTGTAGAAAACATAAGATTAAACTGTCTTACTTCTGTCCAATTACGTGAACCACTCTCTGGACAAGCTATCTCAAGCTCGTTGATCAAGTTACCTAGTGCTTCCATATTCTCTGTTTTGAGAAATTCGTTCATGGAATTGATAGCGTAATCAATTTTTTTCTGTCTATCAATGATACGGCCATTGGTAGATCTGAATTCGGTTTCGTTAAAAGCATCTGCATATTTGGCAGCAGCCTTATTAACGTCCTTCTGGATTTTTGCTTCTATCTTCTCAGCATAACCTTCGATCAATTGATCTGCTCTGTATCTTTTCTTAGAATCTTTGTTATCAACCAATGGATCATTGAATGCATCTACATGCCCAGAAGCCTTCCAAGTCTTAGGATGCATAAATATTGCCGCATCTAATCCAACAATGTTATCATGCATCTGGACCATACTCTTCCACCAGTATTGCTTGATATTGTTCTTCAATTCTACGCCTAGAGGCCCGTAATCATACGTAGCTGCTAGTCCATCATAGATTTCACTAGATCCAAACACAAAACCATACTCTTTACAATGCGATACAAGACTTTTAAAATCCACAGTTTATTTTTTTAATTGAACTACAAAAGTACAAAAACCTATATGGTGTGACAAGCTTGTGAATACATAAGAAATTGGATGCCTTACGGCAAATAGGTAAATTAATACGTTATATTAACGAATGAATGAACAACCCACGAAAGATGACAGACAAACTATTCTATAAAAACTATGTAGGAACAGTGCATTTCTCTACTGAAGATGCTGTTTTTTATGGAAAAATAGAAGGCATAAACGACCTCGTTAACTTCGAAGGTGAAACTGTTATGGCATTAAAAGATGTATTCGAAGAATCGATAGAAGACTATATAACGTTGTGTAAAGAAGTTAACAAAGAACCGTTGAAGTCCTTTAAAGGAAGTTTTAATGTAAGAATAGCACCAGAGCTACATTCTAAAGCATTCAAGGCCGCATCACTCAAAGGCAAATCACTGAACCAATTCGTTCAAGAAGCTATAGAGAAAGAAGTGAAGGCACAGTAAAGTAATAGTTTGATATTGGTGCAAGATCTAACTTCTTACAATCATTTAAAGTTTCAGAAAATTAACAACTTCTGAAATTCCATTACCTGAAATCATAATAAAATATACACCAGGACTCAGGTCAGTGAGATCTATAGCAGTAATATGATTATTAGAATTAGAATTGTAGACCTCAGCTCCGAATGCAGAATAAATAGTAATCTGCCTATCTGATATATTATTTCTAAGATACTCTAAACTTACTGATCCATATGAGGGATTTGGGTAAATCTTATGATCCTGTTGCGCATCAACTATTTCCTCTTCCGATATAGCTGTGATCTCTGATTCTCTAGAAAAGAAAACATCTGGTCTATCGGTTCCTAATCCACACTTTCCTATCTTAAGGTTATTTAAAGATACCTCTTCGTTAATACATAGTTGATCATTAATAATGATATCGTCACCATCTGGTATGGTGTCAATAAAAGGCAATCCTAACTTATAATAACCATTAGTTTCCCTATCACCCACAACTGTTGTGGCAGATAATCTGAGGCTCCCATTTAAATATACATTTATGATTAATTCATTCTCATCTACAGCAGAAGGCTTAAATTCATATATATGATTTCCGTCTTCATTGGGAAAATTAATAATGCCAAAAAGATGATATGAATCTAACTGCCACTTACCTTCTAGGTGTTCTATGAGGTCAGCCTTATTTTCTACAGTAATCTGACTGCTTAACACATTGGTAAACAATATGGCTATGACGATGGTTGTTAACTTCATGATTTTCATATCAACAAGTTATGACTTTATTTAAATACTAGCAACAATAAGTAGCATTATAGTACAATATTATAAAATGAATTTTATTTTCTTATTAAAAAATATACGAAAACACTTCCATCACGCATCTGTAGAATTCCGAAAGCTTCATAACTGAATACATCGTACCTGTGTTTTCGCCTTGACTTAAACAAGTTCATCTTAAAATCTAAAGCGACAACTTGAACCATTATGATATTACAGACTTTCCTCTGAGTTCAATAAGTTTTATATTTTTTTTTTCGGGAGGTCAATCCAGGCGTTATTGATAATAAAGCGACACATAACTTATTGAATAGTTGACATCTAAACATTTAGCTAATTAATATATAATATTTCGCTATACAGATCAACAGATAATTATTCAATAGGCGCATAGGGGTAAGCAGAGAAACTGCTGTCTTATAAGTGGATAGATAATGAAAAAATGGATAACAAAAAGCTGCATTAAAGAATGCGGCTTTTTGTTTTTTTAGGCTAGTAGATCCTTAAGTTTTATCTTCCCAATTTTAAACTAATAATCCCAATGTTAGTCACTAGTTCCCTTTGAGGACTTATATTATCTAGTTCCAAGGTTGGCATTCATTTACCGCATATATAATCAAGCGGCCTTACCTATATCATCAATTTCGCATATTTCTGGTTTAAATTAAGACAATATATAAGGCCATAAGTTCTATTATGATACTCACTTTCACGCCTTTATGACTGTTACTGTGTTAATGTTATTTTGAAGTTTATCTTTGCGATACTTTTAGTCTAATCTATGAGTAGGTACAAGAATTAATACCTGAAAACCGCAAAATGAGTACGAGAGAAGTCATACAAAAATACAACTGGCTAACCCTTATGCCTATCGTAAGTATAATCTTCTACGTATTGTTCTTCATATGGGCTAAGTCTAATTATGGCGGAGAGTCAGACAACTACTTGATGACAAGTAACTTGCTCTGCGACATGATGGAAAAACTTACTAATACGGGTCAATACAATTATGCCAGGCCCATAGCCGTAACCGGTCACATAGTCCTCTTTTTGGGTATGACTATTTTCTTTTATATGGTACCCCTAGAGTTTAAGGGGTTTGACATGATGAGTTCTTTGATTCAATATTTAGGTGTCTCGTCCATGATACTCTTTATTTTTCTTTATACTGATTACCATGATGAGCTTGTATTAATTGCAGGAACGCTTTCAACTGCTTCAGGAATTCTACTTTCCTATAGGTATCTGAAAAGCGAATCTTCTATAGGTCGAAACTTTGCTATTTTCTGCCTATTCCTTAGCGTCTGCGTATTTATCAGTTTCCAGTTCAAAATTGCTCTTGAACATTTACCTTCTCTTCAAAAAACTGTATTTGTTCTAGATTCAATATGGGTATTAGATGTTGGTTTGAGATTAAGAAATGATAAATAAAATTCATCAGTCCTTTTTGTAATACTTGTTTACAACTCTCTGTACTGCTTCTGTTTAAATATTTTACTTATTCATATACACTATTTTAATATTTGTGATTTCAAATATTAACTCAGAATCCTGTAGGGGTAAGGCAAGTAATTACTGTCTTATAAGCGGATAGATAATGAAAAAATGGATAATAAAAAGCTGCATTAAAGAATGCGGCTTTTTATTTTTTTAGGCTACCTCAAGACTATTAATATGACAGTGTTCAAGTCATTTCCGGGAATAGAGATTTAATATATCGCTCTTATAGAGCTTTAATAAAAGTGTATTACACAGAACCGTTTCTATTAATATTTAGCCATGTTGTGGCTGTATGAGTTACGCAGAATCTCTCTGGCTTCTCATTAAGTCTACCTTCAAAAAAATCATACTACAAGTAATAAAATCACTTAGCCATTATTGAGATTACTTATTGCTTTTTGAGCTTTTTCAAAATCAGGATTAAGTTTGAGACTAGTAAGGTAATCTTCTTTAGCAAGCGTCAGATCTCCCTTAGCTTCCTGTATAAGACCTCTATAGTAGTATGCTATGAAATCCTGTGGCTTGACAGCTGTCATGATATTAAATTGCTCATATGCTTGTTCTAATGAATCCATAGAGAAGTATAATATTCCGGCATTGAGATAGGCATCTACATAACTTTTATCCATTACATTAATCTTCTTATAGATTTCTATGGCTTCAAGATCTTTACCACTATTCTGTAAGTAAAATGCCAACGAATGCCAAGTTATAGGATTATCTGAATCCACTTGTGTGGCACTGTTGTAATATTGTAACGCAATAGGGTCTTTCTTCTTCTCATATAAGCCACCTAATATAATCCATGCATTTACAAGTTCTGGATCTAGTTCGGTTGCGGTCTGGAATGCATTGATGGCTCTATCCGTTTCTTCCATTTCCTTAAAAATCATACCTGTCATAAAGTACGCTTCAGCATTCTGATTGTCAACAGTATGTATTCTTGCGATAGTCATGAGAGCTGGCTCGTATTGCTTAAGTATAAATTGTGTTTCACTGAGCTTGAGTTGGGTCGGAATCCGCTTTTGAAAAAGAGCCGCCGCTTCTTCCATAACAATCAGGGCATCTTTGGATCTATAGTAATCCATATAACAATCTGAAAGGAGGTGGTAATAATCAGGAACAAGTGAATCCAATTTTATAGCCGCTCTCAGGTCATTTATAGCATCATTGTATCTCTGTGCTTGATTGAGTAAGTCTGCTCTCTGGTACAGCGTTTTATGATCTGATGGGTTAGTTTTTATGTGTGCCGTTAATCTCTCTATATCTGTTCCACCTGTCTTTACTTCAGTAGTTACAATTGTTTTGTCTTGTTTACATGAACCTAAGCTGATGCATAAGATCAAGAAAACATAAAAACTTGACTGGAAAGGAAAATTAATTTTGGTCATAGAGACAAAGGTAAGAAGCTTTAAAATTCTGTTGGTCACCTATTTAGACATTAGCTATAGTATTATATAAGTTTTAACAATACTATAGATTTAAAATACTATGTGATTACATAGGGGTGAGAAAGGATATATGTGTCTTATAGGTGGATAGATAATGAAAAAATGGATTAACAAAAAGCCGCATTAAAGAATGCGGCTTTTGTTTTTATATATGTTATCTGAGGCTTATAATTTAATGAGTTTTACTCTCATTGCAATAGGTCCCTTAGGCCCCTTACCTACCTCAAACTCTACTTTGTCGTTATCTTTTATAACATCTTGACATCCATCTATATGGACAAAGAAACTGTCCTTGGTTGCTTTATCGATGATAAAACCATAGCCTTTCTCTGTATTGAAGAACTTAACATGTCCTTGCTTTACAAAACTTACTACATCACCTTCTGCTTTCTTAGGAACACTGACCTCGATATCCTCTAGGGCTATCTCATCTTCTTTGTCGATAGGCTCTGGTGGTGTTGCCGTAATATTACCATTGTGGTCCACATACATGAATTCTGGTAATGACTCACCATTTTCCTTTCGATGTTTCTTAAGATCAGCTTTATCTTGTCTCTTTTTACGTTTCTTTTTTTCTCTTTCTTTTTTATTGAAACTGTCTGCCATATTTGAATATTAATTATTGTTTTTTTTGCTATATCCAAATTCAAAACAAGCCTGGATTTAATCAATCCATTGTAAAAATATTGAAGATAACCTCTGATAAAATGTAAATCTAACTAAATATTAACAAATTCTAATCTTAGACTGCTAATACAATGTCGTAAAGTCTTAACACAAAATAGTCTTAAAACATTCCATTTAGACACCATTAAGTGTTTCCCCATCAATATTATCGTAATATTCTTACCATTTTGACAACGCCTTGTTTATTAGAATCCTTCAGAGTTACTTGATATACCCCATGGCTCAAGCTATTTAACTGCCCCAATAGGCCAGCTTGCAAGCTATACTTAGAAACATCTGGTCCGTATATTATGTGTCCAAGCTGGTCAGTGACTTCTATTCTGAGGAAATCATCCCATCCTGATAGGTTACTGAAATAAACTTCTCCAGACGATGGGTTAGGATAAATTGAAATTTCTTCATTTGTAATCGACGATTCTTCTGTAGCTGATATCATACCCGCCGTAAAGCTAAATTCTAAAAACGTTACCGAAGTCTGGCTCTAGGTTAAGTATGTCACCACTCGTCATATCTGTGATTCTGAAATATCCAGTTCCATCATTGTTAGCCCACCATGCTAGGCCATCATCATCAGAATCATTCAATACGATCCTGTAACAACCTGTTTATATCGTCACTCACTTTATTCATAGTAGGTGGTGGTGGTGGCGGAGGAATGTGCCTGACGACCTCAATATTTATGTTAGTATTCGATAATTCTGGGATATGAGCATAGATGCCAACTATTCTTTTTAGCTGTACCTTAATGTCAGATACCTGAGTCTTTCCTTCTAGCGAAAAGGAAAATGCAGCTCTACTTGGATCTTTTGGGAAGTATAAAAGCTTTTTAGGGTTTAGCAGATATTCCTTTATCTTTTCTTTAGTCTCAGTATCTGAGTCATTAATACTTATTGAAAATATAGAACTCATATTGTTCGTGATTTAAAATTTCATGGATCCACAAGAGATCATATTCCGATTACATCTACTCCTAATCTCAATCTTCCAATCTTCATCGACTAACTCAAGCGGCCTATTTATAACAATTAGCCTTCAGAATGCCGCACATATTTTAATAGAATCTGCTTATCTCTGTGTTGAAAATACTCGTCATAGCTATGGCTATGCCTGCGTTTTTCTCCTTGAGCTAAACAAATTCTTCTTAAAATCTTATACGACAACTTGAAAGCTAAATGATATTATGTGTTCTAGACAAGCTAGGGAATCAATTTCACTTACCAGATCCTCATAGAAAACAAACTTATTAAGGTCTATCTGATTCTCCTCAAGTGTTTGCTTGCTGTTGTTACAACCTAATCCTATGAGTACGATCAGCAAGTAATAAAGTGAAGTATTAATATGAATCATGATTGCCATTTTATCATAGATGCACAATATTCAATATTGGTGGTAAAAGAGATTTTTTACTAAAACTGAAGGTGATCTTTATTTATACAACAGCTATTATAGTGGATAATGTCAGCCAAAACATATGTATTGACCAAAACAGAGGAGCATAAACATTAGCTTTGATTCAAGAAAAGAAACACGGTATAGCTGTGATAAAAAACACGAACACATATTTTTATAAAAAAAATTGAATCTCGTGCAACGGAATTGAATTTTATCGAGTTATAGATACAAGAGTAACTGATTAGCTCGGGAATTATTGATAAAACTAATCCTGAGTTCTAACTATTGTTTTGTCAACTTTCATTAGATAAACCATGGAGTTTTTATTGCCCTTCATGGTTTTTTTTATGCTCCTAATTGAAGTTATAGTGTTTTACTTTACAGAGCTGATATAGACATATCATAAGCTAGAGTTAGGTAACTATTGTCATTATAGGAAAACTCATCTATGATCTCCCACCCTAGCTTATTATGCGCACGACAAGAAATCTGGTTAGTAGAATTGATAAATGTTACGGCTAGTGGGTATCTATGAATCATAACTGTCCTCATTTCTTCATATATCTTATTCATTAATCCTTTACCTCTGTGGGTTTTGGCAATACAGATAGGGCCATATTGAAAGCTATTCTCTCTAGTTACGGGGAAATCACCAAAGCTCAAATCAGGAAACCTGGAAGACATATAATTGAATATCTCCCATTGTCCATAATACGTCCAACTTCCACCGAATATATAGGCCACAATCTGTCCATCATCTTCAGCGACAAATAAACCATCCTGAGCAATAATCTCATTGATCTGTGCTGGTACAAATGGGGTCGTTACAAAGCCTTGTTCCTTCTCCAACTCTGTCATATTACTGACCAGGTTAGCTTCTTGCAATGACAGAATGCCCCGAATATCTTGTGCCGCACCACGTCTTGTAGTAATCATAAAATACAATATAGGAAAGAATAAAAAAATCCCTAACCAACAGCAGTTGATTAGGGATAAATATATTTCTAGCAATCAAAAAATCATATTAAAAAGCAACATTACAAGGTGAAACTCGCTTTTGCAAATACGTACCTTCCTGTAAATCCAAATTGTGATGTCCTTCTTGAGTAAGGGAATGATGCATTCGATTGACCACCTGCTCTATTTTCAGTAGGATATCTATCCAGTAAGTTATTTGCCCCTAATGACAATCTGAACCCTTCGTTGATTGGGTAACTTATTGATAGATCAGTTATCAATTTTGAATCATACTCGGCATCTTCTGAGACTATTGTACCTTCTACTCTTAGGTCACCAGAGAAATCATCTGGATCAGTAACAGAACCATACCACACATTTCTAAGAGTGACATCTAGTCCGTTTACTAATGACAAAGTGTTAGTTAAGGTCAATTTACTTCTAGGTTGTGCTAGTGTAAGAAATGCCTCTTCTTGTCCATCAAAGAAATCACTTGAAAGTCCTGCATTTGCAATTTTTTCTGGAACCATGATATCTTCTATGTCATTACTTGAGAATGTAGCGGCAAGGCTATTGTTTAATGACATGCCACTTTGCATATATAATCTGTAACCTGCTACAATATCTACACCTTTAGTTTCCGTATTGATAGCATTAGCTAAGAATCTTGCTTTACCAGCACCTGCTGCTTGGAATAAGCTCGCCAATTCTGGGTCACCACCATCATCGAATGCTCCAGAAAGAATGATTCTATCATCTATACTGATTTGGTAAGCATCGACTGTCAGACTAAAGGCACCTGTCTTAAAAGTAGCACCTACACTTATACTTTGAGAAGTCTCTTCTTTCAGCTTTTCTATTCCTATCAACTGTGCCGCTCTACTTTCATTGGTAAAAAGTCCTTCTTCTTGGGCTACACCATTCGCATCGAAAATAGTACTACTTCTACTGAAGAATTGCTGATGAAGAGAAGGGGCTCTGAATCCTGTAGAATAGGCCGCTCTTACTGATACATTATTTGTAGCCTTAATCCTTGTCGCTAACTTATAGTTGAATGTATTTCCAAAATCAGAATAATCTTCATACCTAAGTGCTAAAGCAACTAAAATACGATCTGTTGCATCTAATTCGAAATCTGCATAACCTGCAATATTGTTTCTTGACTTAGACAATGCATTGACAGGAGTGAATCCTCCAAATACCTGTGCTGCGCCAGGTAGGCTTTCACCTTGAGCATTAGTTGCTCCTCCGACACCACCTACTGTAGGGATACCATTATTGTCATAAGTTGCATAAGAGTTTTCAGCGCCAGCTGTAATAGAAAATTCCTCAACTCTATATTCAGCACCGAATGAAGTTCTCAATCCAGCTAAGACCTCGTCATATTTTCTTGAGAAATCTAGGTTTGAAGTATTTTGAGTAAACCCGAAAGCACCTGCTTCAAATTCTGAAGGTGACGCTGCGCCTAAACTTGCATTTGTTGAATTGACAACTGTCATCTTCATATCATTAGAACCATAGGTGTTAGAGAAATCTACATCCCAACCATTGTATGTTCCTCGCAAGCCAAAAGCTAAAGATTTATCATCTATAGTAGACTGGATGCCTGGAAGGAATCCATTTACATTTGCTGCTGTATTACTCTTAGGAGCATGCGGCTCTCTCAAGAAACCAAAACCTAGACCTTCTCTTGATCCTATACCACCGAAAGCATAAACTTCTGAGGTCTCACTTAAAGGAATAGCCATGTTCAAGAAGGCTTTTCCTTCTCTCAATTTTGCAGTCCCCACTCTGAATCTATAATCACTTCTAGTTTGACCTCTAGCAGCCAACTCTAGATCGTCCAGCACATTAAAGTCTTCAGCTGCACCTGCATCTATAAAATTTTGTGGTAAGCCCGCTAGGGTATTAGCATAGTCATCACCCGTCATATCAGCAATAGTTCCTGTAGGGTTATTTTCAAGAAAGACCCTTTCTGCTGTATTGTCTATATCAAATAGCTTCTCCAGATTTGTTGCGTTTCTCAAGGCTTGAACTCTAGTACCCAAGGATCCAGTAATGTTAATAAATCCGCCTTTATCACCTACTGGCAATCCATAACTCGCATCTAACTGAAATTTCTCACCATCTACACCACCTTCTTGATGGTTACTTTTGTCAGAGATATTGGCACCCGTCGTAATTCCTAGCTCTAATCCATCCGTCTCTTCTTTGAGTACGATATTGATTACACCTGCGATGGCATCAGATCCATACTGTGCCGCCGCACCATCTCTCAGCACTTCTATTCTTTTGATTGAAGCTGAAGGTATCGCATTCATATCAGTTCCTACTGACCCTGCACCTACAGTTCCATTGATATTAAGTAAAGAAGTATTGTGTCTTCTTTTTCCATTGATCAGCACAAGTACTTGATCAGGACCGAGACCTCTAAGAGCGGCAGGATCGATATGATCTGTACCATCAGACACGGTTTGTGTCTGTGAGGTAAATGATGGGGCTGCAATATTTAGAATTTCTGTTACAGATACTTGACCACCTCGCGAAGAGATTTTAGAAACATCGATAACATCGATAGGTACCGGAGAGTCAGTGTTTGTTCGCCCAAAGGCCCGCGTTCCTGTCACAACGATATCTGCTAGAGAAACACCTTCGATAAGACCTACGTCCATCGTTTTTGTTTCGCCATCAGCAACTGTTACTGTCATTTCTTCAGCACCATATCCTAGGTAACTGATTCTTATAACATGTGTTCCTGGTGATAGGTTTAGGCTATAAGAGCCATCTATGTCTGTAATTGTACCGTTACTACCTGAGCTAACTGTGGCACCAATTACGGGCAAGTCACCGTCCATTACTTTACCCATAACAGTCTGCGCATTCATGAGCATTGGCAGTGCTGCCAACATCATAATGCTAAAAATAATTTTTTTCATAAATAGGTTGATTAGTTTAA
>JALZVB010000128.1 GCA_023300835.1 Saprospiraceae bacterium
GGATTAGCGGCAGCAACAATTGCAGCAGAAAGAGGTCATAAGGTTACATTATACGAAGCTGACAATAAAACGGGTGGTCAGTTCAATATGGCTAAAGTGATCCCTGGTAAAGAAGAATATGCGCATACGATCCGATATTACAATGAAATGATCAAAAAGCATAGTGTAAATCTCATACTTAATAAACGAGTCACTGCCGAAGAGTTAATTGAAGTCGGTTATGATGAGGTTATTATATCAAGTGGTGTTACCCCTAGAAAGTTAGACTTCCCAGGAGTAGATCATTCTAATGTGGTCAGTTATGCACAAGTGCTTAATGGCTCTGTCGAAGTCGGTAGAAAGGTAGCTATAGTGGGTGCTGGTGGAATAGGGTTTGATGTTGCTGAATATCTCGCTCATGATCATAGAGAAGCATCACCGAGTCTAGATGTTGATGCTTACCTCAAGGAATGGGGAGTTGATAAAACATATAAGAAAGGAGGTTCATTGGCAGAGTCACCTCAACCATTACCATCACAGAGAGAGATTTATTTGCTTAAGCGTTCTATAGGTAAGCATGGGAAATCTCTTGGTAAAACCACCGGATGGATACATAGAGCCAGCCTTATGATGAAAGGCGTACATCATCTATCCAGTGTGACTTACAACAAAATGGATGATCAAGGCTTGCATATAACGACCAATGATACAGACCGTGTTCTAGATGTAGACCACGTTGTCATATGTGCAGGTCAAGAGCCCTTGAACGTACTTCAAGAGAGCTTGGAAGCTGCAGGCACATCAGTGCACGTAATCGGCGGTGCAAAAGACGCTGTTAAACTAGATGCCAAGAGAGCTATAAAGGAAGCCAGCTACCTTGTTGCATCATTATAATTTATAGAATGGAATACTGTAAAATGATTGGCTAGTAATGATGCAATAGAACAATGGTCTCTATGCAGAAATCTGATTGAAACCGATTGTACGAATACCGCGATTGTAAGACACTTTTTCTTTAGCTTTCATTGCCTCTGTTGAGCATGGATCATGAGATAAACAAGTCTTATAATCATTATAGGCTAATGAGAGATGTCCACGATCCGTATGAACTTGAGCTCTTTCAAAGTATAAACCAGCCAATTCTGATTCGTCGATATTCTGATGTGACGTTTCGATTTCCAAGTTTAGACGTCTCAGTTTTGAATCGTTCTCGATGCTGTTATTAGAATTCTTAAATGTTATCATTGTGTTTTCTTTTTAAATTATAAAACAAATAAGCAACTATTCGTGTATTGTATTTGCACGGTAAATAAACTACAGAAAGAAATGATACAGAAGCTTGAAAACATAAACGAATTAATAGAGTTGTTGACTTTAGAACAACTAGATGTTAATCTCTACAGAGGTCATAATCTAGAAACACCATGGGGTCGTGTATTTGGTGGTCAAGTTCTTGGTCAAGCCTTGAGCGCAGCATATAGGACTGTGCCTGAGGATAGATATGCACATTCACTTCATGGATATTTTATATTAAGTGGAGACATATCCCATCCTATTATATATGAGGTCGATACAATCAGAGATGGTGGTAGCTTTACAACCAGACGAGTGACAGCTAAGCAATACGGGAAACCCATATTTGTAATGGCTACTTCTTTCCAATTAAAGCAAGATGGATTTGATCATCAGAATGAAATGCCTCAAGTTACGCAACCGGAAGATTTGCTGACAGATATGCAACAGGCCGAGTTAATTAAAAAGTCTTCTCCAGGATTGTACAAAAAGATGCTAGGGAGATATCAAGGCGCATTAGATTTCAAACCCGTAGATAAGCTGTCTTTCGACGAAATAGACAATGGAACAGGACTGAGAAATGTATGGATGAAATCAAGCGAGACAATAGATATCGCTTTACCCTTACAACATCAGATTCTAGCATTTGCATCTGATTATGATTTATTGATATCAGCAATTTATCCACATAGAACTAAATTCGATATGAATAAGTTATTCTTAGCGAGCTTAGATCATGCCATGTGGTTTCATAGAGATTTCAACTTCAATGATTGGTTACTTTTTTCTATCAATAGTCCAAGTGCCTCTAACTCTCGGGGCATGGGTTACGGAAGTATATTTGATAGAAATGGTGGATTAGTCGCTACCGTAATACAAGAAGGTTTGATGCGTATAATGAAAAGTAAATCTTGATACAAACTTAAAGAGAACTATTGTTAGAAACTAAGTATATAGAAACCACAAGAACTGCTCGCTATGTCACTTACGGCAATCTGAGTAGTAAAACAAAATACTTCTGGTTTGGGTTACATGGATCCAAAATGCGATGTGAGCAAGTCGGTTTCAAGTTCAAAGACTTCGATCCAGAAACACATTTTGTCGTAGCGCCAGAAGCCCTTTCTAAATTTTATGAAAAAGGATTCGGTGGCGATGTCGTTACTACATGGATGACAAGTAGAGATAGGTTACAAGAGATCTCTGATTTTTCAACTTACCTTAGCAGTCTATATCATCAGTATGAAAAACAATTACCTGCAAACTGTACAAAAACTGCATTCGGTTTTTCTCAAGGTGGAACTACCCTATTCAGGTGGTTACACAATAGCAATATCGACATTGATATTTTACTCGCCTATTCTTGCTGGATACCAGAAGATATTGACCTTACTATATCTAAAACTGTCTTATCAAACAAGAAGCTTATTTATACTTATGGAAAGCAAGACCAGTTCCTAACCCAAGAAAGAATAGAGAAGGTAAATCTTGTCGTAAAGAAAAACAACTTGATTATGAATGTCGAATCATATGATGGAGATCATAGAATAGACAGAACACAACTTGCTAACCTATTTGATAAACATATCAAAGACATAAAAGATGCATAATAGAGTAACCATAACAATCAAGGATAATATAGCAGATGTCAAGCTCAATCGACCTGACAAAATGAATGCGCTTGATGAAGAAATGTTCCAAGCCATAATAAAAGCTGGTCAAGAACTTTCTGAAAATAAGTCTATCAGATGCGTTGTTCTTTCTGGTGAAGGAAGAGCTTTCTGTGCAGGTTTAGATTTGGCAACATTTGATATGAATTCAAATGGTCTTAGTCAATCCCTAATTGAAAGAACACATGGCGTCGCTAACAAATGGCAAAAAGTAGCTGTCTTATGGAGGGAGTTACAAGTTCCCGTAATAGCTGCAGTACACGGTGTCGCTTATGGCGGCGGGTTACAGATAATGCTAGGCGCAGACATCAAGTACATTGCACCTGACACTAAGCTAAGCGTCATGGAACTCAAATGGGGCATTATTCCTGACATGGGCGGATTAGTCTTGATGAGACATTCTATACGAGAAGATCTTATCAGAGAACTTGTATATACACATCGCGTATTCTCTGGCACCCAAGCTGTTGAGTATGGATTCGCAACTCATGTAGACGATAATCCTTACGAAGCAGCCATGAAGTTAGCAACCGAAATTGCCTCCAAAAGCCCAAGTGCCATAGTAAAAGCCAAACAAGTCATGAACGAAATCCCATATGTGAATTTTGAAGATGGACTAATGTTAGAGTCTGTACATCAAGAAGAGATCAAACTTAAACATAATCAAGTAGAAGCTGTTTTCTCAACGATGCAAAAACGAGCACCAGAGTTCAAAGATTATAGGAATTCATGATATTATAAGTAACAAGAGCTTTCGCAAAAGCAAAACAGTAAATAAAAATGAGTGATTTTACACATTTAGACGCTGCCGGCAATCCTACTATGGTAGATGTTGGTGATAAAGCTATAACAACAAGAATTGCTAAAGCCAGAA
>JALZVB010000129.1 GCA_023300835.1 Saprospiraceae bacterium
TGTTTATAACACAACAGAGCAAGATGAAAATGGCTGTAATTTTACATCCACTTTAACGCTTACAGTTGATGACTGTTTTGATGGTACACAAGGTTCTCAGAGTGCTGGTTCATTTATTTATAATCAAACTTCTGATGAACAAGTCATATTGTCTGAGCAAACTACTGAGTCGTTAACACTTAATGAAAACGGAATTGGTGATAGTTTTGATGAACAGAATGTAACATTAGAAATATATCCTAATCCAGTGATAGAAGAATTAAATATAGTTGTTTCAACAGGTTCTAAATCATCTTTCGAAGGAGGAATATATAATACAAGAGGACAATTAATTACTCAGATGGACCTTGATAGAGTAGCAGTAGGAACAAATGTCGCTAAAGTGGACGTTTCTAACTTACCAACAGGTATTTATTTACTCCGTATTAGAGTGGGCGATCAAGTAATATTTGAAAAATTAACTAAGACGTACTGAAAATTAAATTAACTTAACTTACAAATTAAAACAGGCTGTCTCCTAGTGAGACAGCCTGTTTTTTTATGTTTAATTATGCTTATTTTTTTACAATGCCGAGATGTAAAATTCTACCACCTGCCTGATTGACTGGACTTACACTTTTGCCTATAACAATACCTTTTTCTGGGGCTGTATATTCTTTGATGATATCCCCAAAAACATTTTTGAGAGAGGCGACAACTTCTCCTTTCTCTACAATTTGAGTAACGTGTGGGTATACGGTAAGTAGGCCTCCTGTATCAGTGTATATCCAATACGATTTTTTGCACAAGACAGTTTCGTCTGATAAATCTTCTTGCTCAGAATCAGTAACGCCTAGGAAACTTAATAGGTTATGGATACCGGTTAGTCCATCACGTATCATCCCTTTTTGGAATAGGTTAGGATTTCCTACTTCCATTGTGATAGCTGGAATGTCTAGTGCTGCTGCTGCACCTCTCAATGTACCATCGTTGGGTGGATTATGTACTATGATCTGAGCATTTTGAAGTAGTGCCATTTTTCTAACAATCTCATCACTCATATCTGCTCTTACGTAATAAGAATTTATACGACCATTACTTGCAGTATGCAAGTCTACTAGGTAGTCAAAGTGTTTAATAATTCGATTAAATACTCTCCATGCATAGACCCCACTTACCGTTCCATTTTTATTACCAGGCATGATATGATTAATATCAACGCCATCGAGAAATCTTCTTTTTTTACGCAGATAAGAAGGTACATTAACAATCGGAACACCGACGATAGTCCCTTTCAGAGTAGCTACGTCTATTTCTTTAAATATCTTTTGGATAACAGAGGTGCCATTAAGTTCATTGCCATGTACCGCAGCTGTAAGACCGATAACTTCCCCTTCTACATTTCCTTTAGCAATTATAATAGGCACCATAACAGGGAGCCCCATACCATCTTTTACGATCTCTAGCCAATACCTTGACACTTTACCAGCAGGGGCTTTGTTGACATCTAATTCTGTTATTACTTCTATATGATTATTGTTCATTTATCTTATTTATCTTAGTTAAGTAATAATCCCAGATAAGGTCAATTGCTTTCTCTACCAGGGGTTTATTCATAAGTGCTGCTATCTGGGGTAGACCACCTATACTGGTGGTATTTATTTCTGACAATACGCGTTTACCATTATCTCCGACTAGCGTATCTACGCCATACATTACAATACCTTTTTCGAGCAAGTGCGGATTAATAGTATTCACAATGCCGTACTCCTCGGGTTCTAGTGTTGCTAGATGAGAACTGCCGCCCATAGCGACATTACATAGCCATGATCCATCTGCAGGTAATCTTAATGAGGCTCCTAGAACTTCTCCGTTGACAACTACGATTCTTTTATCACCCTGATATACATTTTTTAAAAATCGTACACCTAGATAATTAAGATTTTTGTTGTCAGGCAAGTTTTTTATAAAGGTATCATAAGTCATGGTTTGTTTTCCAGTAGATACTTTGTCTCCATCTATCTTGACGATTCCATTGCCACCGTAATCTCTGAGTGGCTTGAGAATTATAGGAAAATGAGATTTAAAAAATGCGATGTCCTCTACAGAATTACAGATCTGCATCGGCGCACATACTTCTTGAAAATTCAATAAATATTCCTTACTACCTGTTTTATATATTGACTTGGGGTTATTTATAACTACAGCTTTCGCAAATGTCTTATCAAGAAAATTTAAAAAAAATTTACCTAATGGTGGCGGCAATCTCAACCATATGAGATCAAATTGATCTATAGAAATTGATTCAAGATTCTGGCCTAATGGATTAATGTTATCATATTGAATACCGTTTTTTATACTCGTAGCCTCAAGCGTCTTTACTGGCTTGCTTTCAAAAAACAAATGATTTGCCTTGTTTCCCCTTGAAGCAATGTATATGTGCCCTGTGTAATGATGTTGCGACATTGCATTCGCCAATTTATATAATGAATTTTCACTACTATGATGGGAATGATCAGTAAGTATGAGAACGTTATATTTTTTCATTATTTCTATTATAGGCGGACTACCAGTTAAGAATATATGCAAATATCAATGGTGCAACAATTGTAGCATCAGACTCAATAACAAATTTTGGTGTCTCGGGCAAAAGTTTCCCCCAGGTAATTTTCTCATTAGGTACTGCTCCTGAGTATGAGCCATAACTGGTTGTACTATCACTTATCTGACAGAAATATGACCACATCGGTACGTGGTCTAATTCTAAATCTTGATGCAACATCGGAACAACACAGATCGGAAAATCACCTGCTATACCACCACCTATCTGAAAGAACCCTACGCCATTATTCTTAGTGTTGTTTTGATACCAATCAGATAACATCATCATGTATTCTATTCCTGACTTCATAGTCGATGGCTTCATGTCTTTTTCTATACAGTAAGAAGCAAAGAAGTTTCCACATGTAGAATCTTCCCAGCCTGGTACAACAATAGGAATGTTTTTTTGGGCAGCTGCTAGTAGCCAACTGTCCTTAGGATCTATCTGATAGGATTCTTCTAAGTTTCCACTCAATAGAATTTTATAGAAATACTCATGAGGAAGATACCTTTCTCCCGCAGTATCTGCATCTTTCCATACTTTATATAGATGCTTTTCAATAGCTCTCATCGCTTCGGCTTCTGGTATACAAGTATCTGTAACGCGGTTGTAATGGTTGTCGAGTAATTCCTTTTCATCTGCCGGAGACAGATCTCGGTAATGAGGGATGCGTTTATAGTGATTATGTGCGACTAGGTTAAACACATCCTCTTCTAGATTGGCGCCTGTACAAGTTATAATATCGACTTTATCTTGTCTAATCATTTCCGCTAATGACTTTCCTAGTTCAGCTGTACTCATGGCACCGGCTAACGTAATCATCATTTTGTTACCTGCAGATATTTGTGTCTCATATCCAATTGCAGCATCTACTAATGAAGCTGCATTAAAATGCTTGTAATGTTCAACAATAAATTTCGAAATGGGACCTTTGTTATTCATGACTTCTTAAGTTGTTAGAAAAATTAATTACTGTTTATTGAATTTATAAGAGAGCATTTTGTAATATAATTTGGCAGCCAGAAATTGTGGGGCTTTGAATCCTGTTATAGGTGCCAGTTCTACAATGTCAAAACCTACGACATTCTTATGTGCAAATACCTGTCTGAGATAAGTCATCACAGTATACCATTTGAGTCCACCGGGTTCCGGTGTTCCTGTTGCAGGCATGATAGACGGGTCAAAAGCATCTAAGTCAAATGTGATATATACATCATCCGTCATCTGATTGATAGAACCCATCATCCAATCTATTTTGTCTTCTATCTCATGGGCAAAATATACTTTGTCTCTGTCCATATGTTCTTCCTCTACAATATCCATGCTTCTGATTCCTACTTGTATAAGATTGCAGTTTTTACTGGCGTCATGTAATGCACAAGCATGGTTGTATTGTGTACCATCGTAAGTTGGTCTCAGATCAGCATGGGCATCGATTTGTAGTACAGTAAGGTTATTATATTTTTCATGAAAAGCTTTGATAATACCAATACTTATAGAATGTTCGCCACCAAAGAAAGTTAAAAATTTATTCTCGTTAAGTGACACTTTAGTAGTTTGATATACGGTAGAAAACATATCTTCTGGACTTCTGAAACCTGATAATTCGTCCAGCATATAGATACCTTTTATATACACTTCAGTAGCCGTTTCTATATCATAGAGTTCCATGTTTTCTGCAGCATCCAGAAAGGCTTCGAATCCTTTGTCTGCCCCTTTCCCCCAGGTACTTGTTCCATCATAAGGGATAGATTGTAAGTAAATGTCAGCAGTGTTTTTATCTGTATAGATGTCTTCTATACCGGCAAAATTTCTTTTCATTTATAATCAATTATTTATACCCTAGAATAGAAAGCATTTCTTCTACAGTTTGCTCGTTTCTGTATAATGAATCTATGGCATTTCCTTTTTCATCTCTGTCAATGATAATCAATTTGGGTGCTGGAATCAGACAGTGTTTTATGCCACCATATCCACTTATAGAATCCTGATATGCCCCCGTATGAAAGAAACCCACATAGAGTGGTTCTTCTTCATTATCATCATAGGCAGGAAGAAACAACTGTTGGTTGAAGTCTTCTGAATTATAATAATCAGAGTGATCACAACTAATTCCTCCTATGTTAACCTTTGTATATTCATTGTCCCATTTATTAATAGGAAGTAAAATAAATTTTTCTAAAATTGACCAAGCATCAGGAATAGTATTCATAAGACTGTTGTCTACCATGTACCATATTTCTCTGTCGTTTTGCTTCTTTTGTTCTAATACAGAAAATATAATGGCCCCACTTTCACCTACCGTATATTTCCCGAACTCTGTAAAGATATCTGGTTCTTCAACCTGTGCTTCTAGACAAGCATTTTTTATGTTTGTGACGATTTCATTAATAATATATTCATAGTCATAGTCAAATCCAAGATTGTTTCTGATAGGGAAACCACCACCCAAATTCAAGGCCTTGATGTCAGGACAAAGCATTTTGAGTTCTACAAATAATTTCAGGGCTTTCTGAAATTCCCCCCAGTAATAGACGGTGTCCTTAATGCCAGAATCTATAAAGAAATGCACCATTTTTAATGAGAGATTATTGTCACCTAAAATCTGCTCATTATAGAAGTCTATTATTTCTGCAGGTCGTATACCTAATCTTGAAGTGTAATAAGCTGATTGGGGTTCTTCGTCGATGGCAATTCTTATACCTATTTTGAGAATACCATCATAAGCTGCGGCATATTTTTTTACCCGTTGAATCTCAGTTTTTGAATCCAATACCAAAATTGAATTCTTAAAACCCAACTGATTAAGTTTAACTATTTTCTCGAGATAATCATTCGTTTTGTAACCATTGTGTATGACTATAGTGTTTTTGTGTACAACGCCTTCGTCAAATAGTTTGAATATTAAATCAATATCAAAGGCTGATGAAGTTTCGAGATGTACATTTTCCTTCATCGCTGTCTTTACAACATGTGAAAAATGACAACACTTTGTACAATAACTATAATTGTAATGGCGCTTATAATTATTTTTTTTGATAGACCGATTAAACAAGTTTCTGGCTTTTTTAATCTGTTCGCCTATACGTGGAAGATAAAATAGCTTAAATGGGGTTCCATATTTTTCTATCAAATATTTAAGAGAAATTCCATGAAAGGAAAGGTAACCATCCTTAAGATCAAAACCTTCTTGCGGAAAATAATAACTTTGGTCAATCAGATCGAAATAAGTGTTTTTCATTTCAATTATAAAATAATAAGTATGTAATTAATTATTCTAGTATGTGTTCAGTTTTGGTAAAAATGAACAATCGATAAGTATTAGTTTAATCTAGCAAAATCTCGTCTAGAAAGCTTTGATCATCATTCAAACTACGAAAAAGTTTTATTCTAAATTTTCCCTGCTTGTTAATCAATGTTTTTGCCATTTTATCAATTGCGACCATAGATAATACCGTTTGGATATAAGCCTCAATAAGATCATCAAGACCTATGCCCAATTTATTAAAATCTCTTCTGTCCATAAGTACCAATCTATTGGTATCACTGCCCCAAGTACCATCAGTATTTTTGATACTGAGATTAGTACCTAACATTTCCCAACTTTCTGTACTGTCTTTGATATTATCTACCAATGGTTTGGCTGCTCGTCTGGCATAAGTACACAATGGCCTTATACCATCTATTGATGAACTGACCATCATCCTGATATCTGCTATATATGTTTTGTTCTTTTGGTCAGGGATCATAC
>JALZVB010000130.1 GCA_023300835.1 Saprospiraceae bacterium
TTATACTTTTTTATTATTATTTCTATTTTTCATGTAATCCAAATTGTTGCTAAATTTATATTCGGCAGGAAAGGGCATGAGAAAGTTGTGTTTGCATTTAACTTCTTTCTTGTAAAAGGGTTACATCTATTAGGAACTTCTCTAGAGTTTATTGTTAACTATAATATACCGTCCAACAAGCCCATTATATTCGTTTCCAATCACCAAAGTATGTATGATATCATGGGAATATATTGGTACCTCAGGAAGTATAAACCCATTTTTGTTTCTAAAATTGAATTGGCGAAAGGTATACCCGGTATATCTTACAATCTCAGACATAGTGGCGCGGCATTGATAGATAGAAAAGATCGCTCCCAAGCATTCGCGGAAATAAGAAGACTCGGTGGTTTGATTCAGAAGGAAACAAAGTCAGCTGTTATTTTTCCAGAAGGAACAAGATCTAGACAAGGGCTTAAGAAATTCAGCTCAGGAGGGTTAAAGATATTACTTGACCAAGCACCAGATGCTGTAATTGTTCCGATCGCAATAAGTGGTTCTAATAAGTTGGATTTCTATAAAGTTTTTCCATTGAAGTCTTTTCAAAAAGTAAAATGGAAAGTCTTAGACCCTATAGAACATAAAGGAATATCGCCTGATAAAATTGCTAATATTTGTAGGGAAAGAATTGCACTCGCGATAAGTTAGCCAGCTGTATCAGTGTTATTGTCATCTGACCTTATTGTACTTCCTATAGACAATTGCTCTACTGGTGCAACAGAAGCTGGAACTAATCTGCATTAATGCTTAATCATCAATTAACACCGCATCTTCAAGTATGAAACTCAAAATCTCATAGTCCGTAGTATTAACTTTCAAGGTCCCTCTGAAAGTCAATTTCTCATCCATTTCAAAATGTCTGGGTTTACCATCTTTAATCCGGATCTCCATAATACTTTCCATTCCGGCTCCTCCGCAAAAAAAGCAATTGGCATTGGGGTATTTAGATAAGACGACGAGGTCATCTTCCATGACAGGAATGTGATAACCTTTAATAGTGAATTCTATTCCGTCTAGCGCTGATAGTTCATTAGATTCGACCAGTAAAGCTGCATAAGCCTCGTACTCCTCAATGTAAATATCTTTGTACTCAGAACTTTTAAACTTATTCCAGTTTTTCTGGTAGTTCTGAGCATAAGAAACAGTTAGGCTTAAGAGCATAACACATAAAGCAATACATAAGATTCGTACAATTCTATTCACAATCCGAATCTAATGAATTTCTATCCGCCATTTATAAAAGAAACACGTATTTAGATAATACTTAACTATCTCAATCTTTCATATATACCCGCAATACCTTGGCCACCACCTACACAGGCTGTAACCATACCGTATTTTTGGTTTCTACGACGCATCTCACTTAGTAATTGGATCGTTAATTTAGCCCCTGTGCATCCAAGTGGGTGGCCTAACGCTATTGCTCCACCATTTACATTAACTGTCTCAGGGTCCATTCCTAGTGTATTTATAACAGCTAAAGCTTGTGTCGCAAATGCTTCATTAAGTTCAGTCTGATGTATGTCTCCTATTTTGAGACCTGCAATTTTTAGCGCCTTTGGAACAGCTGCGCATGGTCCGATTCCCATATATAAGGGATCTACACCAGCAACTGAACAACTCAAAAGCTTAGCTACGGGTTCTAGATTTAATTGCTTAACCATTTCTTCACTCATAACAAGTGTAAATGCGGCTCCATCTGACATTTGAGATGAATTACCTGCAGTAACCACACCACCAGCTTTGAATGCCGCTCTTAATCTTGCCAATCCTTCCATGCTTGTTCCTCTCCTGATTCCTTCATCAGTGTCAACAACATGTGTAGAAGTAACTCTTTTACCGTCTTTGACAAATACTTCTTCTACAGAAACTGGTACGATCTCATCTTTGAATAAGCCACCATCTATTGCTGCAATTGCCCTATCATGAGATCTTACAGAAAATGTATCGGCTTGTTCTCTTGTTACACCATATTTACTGGCTACTGCTTCAGCCGTTGCACCCATGCTGACATGGTAGTTAAGGTTTTCTTGGTTGGCTTTATAACTTGGCGCAAGCTTGTAACCTGTCATAGGAATATTACTCATGCTCTCTGTTCCACCTGCTATATATGCATGTCCGAACCCTGCTTTGATTTTACCTACAGCCATAGAAATAGCTTCTAAGCCTGATGCACAATATCTATTTATTGTAATGCCTGGAACCTCAATACCTAGTGCTCTAGCAGAAATTAATCTACCGATTTGAAGTCCTTGTTCACCTTCTGGATTAGCACATCCTACGATGACATCATCTATTAATTTAGGATCTACCTGTGGAACAGTAGACATCATATGTTTAATGACCTCAACAGCCAAATCATCTGATCTGTAATTTTTAAATCCACCTTTTTTTGCTCGAGCTACTGCCGATCTATATCCTGTTACTATATAAGCTTCCATGATAATTATATTTTGGAGATACACATTTTGACAATGTATCTGATTCTTTCAATAATAAATTTAGTTTCTAAGTGGCTTATTATTCATAAGCATGTATTGGATTCTATCCAATGTCTTCTGATTACCGAGTAGGCTCAAGAAAGCTTCACGTTCTATATCCAATAGATATTGCTCACTTACTTTTTGCTGACTTGTAAGATCACCACCACACATAACGTAAGCGACTTTGTTAGCCACTTCCACATCATATGCTGACATGTATAGCCCTAGTTTGAACTCGTTGATTGCTGTCTGTAAGGCGGCAAGTCCTGTTCTTCCTAGAACTTGTACATCAGTTCTAGAAACAGGTGCTACATAGTTTTTAGCTAGTTCTAGTACTTTAGCTTTAGCCACTGCTATATTCTTTTGTGTTTTTACACATACTTGATCTTTTCCGTTTAGAAGTAGATTGTGATCGTATCCTTCCCATGCTGATGTCGCTACTGTAGCTGTTGCAACGGGCTTGAAATGACTTATCAATGTTGGGATCTGTACATCTCCTTCAAAGAATTTATCAGAAGCTCTCAGTGCCATTTCCTTTGTTCCGCCACCACCAGGGATTAATCCAACGCCTACTTCTACAAGACCGATATATGATTCGGCAGCGTAGATACCTGCATCACAGTGCATGGCCATCTCGCAACCTCCACCAAATACGTATCCTTGAGTAGCGATGACAGTTGGTACTTTAGACGTTCTTAGGAACATTGTTAACTGCTGAAACTCGTTTACCATTGCATCAAGCTTCTTGTAATCTTTCTGCATGGCAATCATCCCGATGTTCATCAAGTTGGCGCCGACAGTGAAGTTTTCTGCATTGTTTCCTATTACAACACCAGCAAGTCCTTCATCTTCTGCTTTCTGAATGGCTTCATGTAGTGCATGTCCTATGCCTTCACCTATGGCGTTACTTTTAGATCTGAATTCTACATTGAGAACACCGTCTCCGATATCATGGACAGTACATTCACTGTTTTTGATTACTGGTGTCTTATCTCTTAATGTATCTAGAATTATAAATCCTTCTAAACTAGGAACTGGTTTGTATGTCTTAGTTTCTAAATCGTAGTATTGTTTTTTACCACTTTCGATTTTATAGAAAGAATCAGCACCATTGGCTTTCATATCTGTAACCCAAGCTGGAATTGTCTCTCCACATTCTTTAGCAATAGC
>JALZVB010000131.1 GCA_023300835.1 Saprospiraceae bacterium
CCGTCATTAATAGTCATCAACTCTTCGTACTCTTTGGTATCGACTACAGACAGAAACTCTTTGTAATATTTAGCTGGATTTTTATCCGTGGTTAATATCTGCAGACCAGTCATAGATTTTATCATTTCCTTGGTCTCTGCATCCATGTCCATATCAGCATCCATTTGAGAAAACATCTCAAACATCTTAGGACTAATATTTACTTGAGTAAAATCAACATTGTCTTTGTATGTCCCAAAGAAGTCTTGTACTGCATTACTCTGTCCTATACATAGGCTTGACAAACTTAGAATAACGAGAGTGAATATGTTTTTTAACATTTTTAATATTTATTTTAGAAGCAGCTATTAGTTGAATTTAAAAACTGCGGTTTTTTCAAGTTTTTTAAATTGTTTCATGGGTTTAGACCCTTTTTCATAATTGTTAGACAGAAAAGAGAGTGCCTCCATGGTAAGCGCCATAGCTTCTTTAGTTTCAGCCGCCTTATCTAGCTCTGTGTACTTATGCTTGTAGCTTGCATTGTTATCGAAACTGCCTACTGTTGTCATCATTAGAAATACAAGAGAGGCTGCTATGCCTGCAAGTTTTGGCCATAAGTATCTGACTTTATTTCTTTTCGGAAGCGTTACTTCTTTAGTGACTTTGCTTTCATTCTCATTAATATGAGTCTTCATGAAATCACTATCTAAAGTGATGGTAGCCTTCTTCTCTTCCTTAAGTGCTAAAAATAACTGTTGATACTGAAGGTGATTTTCCTCTACATTGTTTGATTCGAAATATGAAACTAGCACTGTCTCTTCATCTAAGTCTGTTTCTGCGTTCCAATATTTATCTAAGAGAATATCAATGTCTTGGGTAACTTCAGATGATGTAGTAATAGTGGCTATGTCAAGATCTTTAACTCTTATTTCTCGCTGAATGGCGTAAGAGTTAAACAAGGGAACCATGTAGGCATGTTTTTTATCTACAGCCCCAGATTGTATATACTGACTTAGTTGGTTTTCTTCCTCTAGTGAAGATTCTCCATTCCAATATTTATCAATTATAGATTGTATATTTTTCAATTTATTGCTTTCTTTTCAAACTCGATTTTTAATTTCTTTCTTGCTCTGTGCAGATAGACTTTGACCTTTTCTATACTATTTCCAGTTATTTCTGAGATCTCTTTGTAAGTATAACCTTCTATATCTCTTAGATGAACTACTGTTCTGTGATTCTCAGGTAATTGGTTGATAATCTTGATGACATTGTTATAAGCATCCTTGGAACTTAGAATCCTTTCCGGATCAGCTGAATCTGATACAAGGTCATATTGATCGTCTATATTAGTAACAACCATTTTTTTAGACCTGTACTTGTCTATACAGACGTTCCTTGAGATTGTCATACAATAGGCAGATTTGTTGTCTATTTCTGCGAGTTGCTCCCTCTTTCTCCAGATTTTAATAAAAGCATCCTGAACCGCATCTTTAGCGTCATCGGGATTTTTTAATATCCTGAGAGAAAGACGGTACATTTTATCTTTCAACTCTTTTACAATCTCATTGAATTCCTCAACCTGCATTACACCATTATTGACGGTTAGTATCTTATCTTTGTTACATAGGATAAGATATAAATGATTACTTATTGTAACCGATTTATAAAATAAGTAAGCTTTGTGTGATGTTTTCTATATAATATCTATAGTTAACACCATAAAAACCAATTTACTCACAGTTTATATCGTTTGTCTAAGTAATATATAACTAAGATAAGACTTTAATTTACTCTCTTGAAAAAGATAGATAAGCTCATAATACAAGATTTCCTCCCGCCATATTTCATGGCTTTCTTTGTTGCCGAATTTGTTCTGGTAATGCAATTTCTGTGGAAATACATTGATGAGATTATAGGTAAAGGTTTTTCTTTCTCAGTATTGATAGAGTTGATTTTTTATTTTGCGGTAAGGATAATACCAGAGGCTGTCCCTGTTACTATTCTTATTTCTTCGGTAATGGTATTCGGTAATCTTGCAGAGAAATATGAGCTGTCTAGTATGAAATCTGCGGGGATATCACTGCTCAGGATAATGATGGCTGGTGTTATGATCGCTTTTCTTACAGGTTTGTTTTCATTATTTGCGTCTAACTATCTTAAACCAAGGGCTAATTATAAGTTTTTGTATCGTTTTAACTCTATCCAGCGGCAGAAGCCGGCACTCAGTATACAAGAAGGTGTTTTCAATACCGATTTTAAAAACTTCACTATTAGGGTAGGGGAAAAGGCAAAAGACGGTCAGAATATTAAAGATGTATTAGTCTATGATAGTTCGTCACCAGATAGGATGAAACTGAATATGCTTACCGCAAATAGTGGTAAAATGTACTCCAAAGATGAAGGGAACTACTTCATTATGGAATTGCAAGATGGTGAGCAGTACAGAGAGCTGGATAAAAACGCGAAAGACAAAAAGGTAGGTGCTAAAATGCCAAATCCACTATTAAGAACAAAGTTTAAAACGTGGTCAAAGGTTTTTGATTTATCTGAATTTGATATGGAGGCCAAAAACCTTGATCTTACTAGGAAGGAATATGACCTCCTTAACTCGTTTCAATTAATGTCTGCGATTGATTCTTTGAACATGAAGTTGGATAAGAACAAAAGCTTTGGCCATTACAACTTTGAAAATTTATTGGAGATTGAAAATGCTGACCCTAAAGAGACTAAGACTCAAACTAAAAAGAAACTACCTAAAAAAGTAAGAGCTGCAATAAGTAAACAAGAGAAACAAGATTTACAAAAATCTCAAAAAACCAAGTCTAGAGGTAATATTAAATCCAAACAACAAAAAGATAGCCTTTCACTATCTGAAGTGAATTCCATTCTGTGGACATTTAAAACAAATGAAATAAAAAAAATAGTAAACCTGGCTAAGCAAAAATCCAGTTCTAAAAATGACCGGCTCAATACAGCAGATAGAACTAACAATTCATTAAAGAAATCTAGGTCTATGTATTTGCTCAGATTAAATCAACAATATTCATGGGCACTTATCTGCATCGTCTTTCTATTTATAGGAGCGCCACTGGGCAGTATTGTTAAAAAAGGGGGCTACGGATATCCGCTGCTGATTGCTATAGTCTTCTTTATGTTGTTTATAATACTCAATATTATGGGAGACAAGTTGAATCGTACGGGAACAGTTGATCCTGTGTTAGCGGCTTGGTTACCTAACTTAGTATTGATTCCTATAGCTGTCTTTATAAGCTTTAAGGCGCTTAACGATTCAGACTTTACATCCTTCTCCACGCTTATCGGGAAAATAAAGAACAAGTTGGCTTCCTCAAAGGCTGAATAGAATTTTAATCCATTTTACATATTAAAGCCTCCGTTATTATAAGTCTAGACTTATCTTATTTATGTGACTAAGCTTACATTAATCATACATTAATAAAAAAAAGTATGGCTAGTCATAGTTTAGGGTTGTAGGGTCTGGATTAAGTGAATTTATTAGCTTTCGCCAAAATTATGACAGCTGTACGACATAAAACAACCCTTAATACAGTTGTGTAGGGTTTTGGTAGATTAAGTGTAGTCGAGGCGTAGAGTGCGATAACTAGAGTACAATTCTTATTAATTGTCCTATAGATACAAGATGTAAAATGAAAAAGATAATTATTACACTATTAGTTGTTCTCACTTCAATTGGCTTTTCAATAGGGAATTTCAATCCTTCAACGGCTATAATTAGTTCACCTGATATTACGGTAACTGTTGCAAATGCGGACGAGGAATCAATATTCACTAAATCAATCTACAATGCTGTAGATGAGAAGATAGAATTTGAGACTACTGATTTGGTTGATATGATTCAGATATATAATAGTGAAGGGGAACTGGAATTCCAATTACCGATTATGTCTAGAGAAGTAAAGATCTCAAAAGCACTTTTTTCAAATGGTAGTAACCAATTAGGTTTTGTAGTATCAGGAAGATCAGAAACATACATGACAACTGTTGATGTCATATAAAATATTAAAGAAGTTATATAAGATAGAATATTAAAGGGAAGAGACTAGTCATCTCTTGAAAAAAAGCTACTCAATTATTGGGTGGCTTTTTTTAATTCTTCACCATCCATCATAAACTTCAAGCCTTCAACCTCAGTGTCTCCAACATCGGCTTTGGAACGATTGAGCAGCTTAGCTTTTATAGAAAGAATAGAGTCATGTATTTCTGAGTCATTAAGTTCAATTGTCAGAAATGGTTCAGCCCCAAAGTCAGTTGATTTGATAGTGACTTTGCAATACTTGAGCGCCTCCATAAGATTTCCCATTATAGCATAATCAAAAACCACTTGTACGTCAGTGGTCATGTACTTAGTCACAATAGTTGCGGCTTCTGCAGCAATTTTTGTTGCTGTCTTGTATGCGTTTATGAGACCAGGTACACCTAAGTTAGTTCCACCGTAGTATCTTACAACTATACAACCTACATCAACAATCTCATTGCTGAGCAACTGGTTGAGTATCGGTTTGCCTGCACTCCCAGAAGGTTCTCCATTATCTGAAGATCTAAAAGTAGAAGTGTCTTGAAAACGGTAAGCAAAACAATGGTGACAGGCTTTAAGGTGTTCAGATTTGAGTTCCTGCATCCTGCTTTCAAATGTTTCTACTATTGACATTGGAAATAGATAAGCAATAAACTTAGAACCGCGATCCTTGAATTCACCTGTATATTCGGACTCTAGAGTCTTGTATGAATCGTTATGAGCCATTATACTGAAATAAGGATTACGGCAAGTATTGCCATGAACAATCCTAGGTATTTAATCTTAGATAAACTTTCTTTGAATAAAAAGACCCCTACAATTGCTGTCAGAAATATGACGCCTAAGTTATTGACTGGAAATAGTATGGAGCCATCCCAACCTACTTCTAAACCCTTGACAAGTAAATAAATGGTAAAAAAGTTAGGGATACCTAGCATGATTCCAGCTATGGTATCTCGTAATGTGATGTTTAATAATTTACCTGTAAGTAGCATATATATTACTCCCCAACAACCCGATAGGAAAAATAATATTGATACAAACTCTAGACCTGCGCTTTTTACAGCCCCTGTTTCTTGTGCATAGAACAATGTAGTTTCTATTAATCCACTTCCAAAAAACACTAGTAACGGCCAGTACCAATACTTCTTCATGGACTCAGCGGTGCTTCCCATATTCTTTTCAGGAATATTTATTAGTATTATTGATAGTATGGTAATAACAATGGCAATGTATTTAGTCGTTGTAGCTGGTTCTCCGAATAATAACAAACCGGCTAGAAATGGACCAATAAGTGATAATTTCTGAAATATACTTGTGATCACCATGCCTACTTTCTGAATCGTATATGCATTTACATTAAAAAAGACGATAAATGTAAAACTCAAAAACAGAGCATAATAAAACCAACTTTCTGACGCAAGTTCAGTATGAATAATAGGTGATCTTGTCGCTATCACCCCACAACTAAAACAAGTGAAATAGTTAACGACAATAGCATTCAGATTAGTGATTCCGTATTTAGGAAATTGTCTGAACAACATCGCCAGAATAACATTACATATGATTAGAATTACTATTAACACCTTATTTAGATTTGTTTAGGTAGTGCTTGTGCAACTGACAGCTAAGAAACATAGAAATTTGCTAAACAAATCAATTACAACTGATTAATGAACATTATTCAAGTCAATTGATTATAACTGTCTATATATCAGATAATTATAAATTAAACTAATTTAGAGTATTTACAGGCTTTACCCTTATATTTGCAATTAAATTTTGAACATAGTTTGGCGGATACAGAAAAACAATACGACAAGATAACATCAAGTGCCAAGGCGCTTTTTGAGCTCAAAACAAAGGATTACGGTACGGCATGGAGAATCTTAAGGGCTTCCTCACTTACAGATCAGATTTTCATAAAAGCATCTCGTATAAGATCTATACAGGAGAAACAAGTGATGCAAGTTGAGGAAAGCATTGAGGGAGAGTTTATTGCTATGATAAACTACAGCTTGATGGCTATGATACAATTAGATAATCCAATAGTCGACGGCAATTACAAAATGCCAGTTGACACTGCTCAGAATCTATATCAGTCATTGTCTCTAGAGACTAAGGAACTCATGCTCAAGAAAAATCATGATTACGGGGAAGCTTGGCGAGATATGAGAGTAAGCAGTATGACTGACCTCATTCTAATGAAGCTACTACGCATAAAACAAATTGAAGAGAACCTAGGACAAACATTAGTATCAGAAGGTCTTAAGGCTAACTTCCAGGATATATTAAACTATTCAGTATTCGCACTTATACTATTAGAAGAAGAAAATAATTAAACATGACACTTACTACATTACTCACTAACATTGGAATCGTATCGGTCCTTTTGACGCTTTTTACAGGATTTGCTCTTAAGAGAAATAAGTCTTGGATAATGTCATTACTGCAGAATTTCTGCGGGGTTCTTTTCCTTTTTTCAGGTTGGGTCAAAGCAGTTGATCCTTTAGGAACTGCTTATAAAATGGAACAATACTTTGCTGAGTTTCAGAGCACATTTGCGGCTACATGGATGAGTTTTATTGCGCCGATTTTTCCATTCCTATCAGAATATTCTATTGGATTTTCTGTATTCATGATTGTGTTTGAGATAGTATTAGGCTTGATGTTAGTTATCGGTCTTAAACCAAAATTGACAAGCTGGTTATTCTTTTTACTTGTGGCATTCTTTACTGTCTTGACGGGTTTTACTTACTTGACAGGTTATGTACCTAATGGCGTAAATTTCTTTGACTTTTCTGATTGGGGAGAATACAATAAAACCAATATGAAAGTTACAGATTGTGGTTGTTTTGGTGACTTTATAAAATTGATTCCTAAGACTTCTTTTTTCAAAGATGTATTCTTGATGATACCAGCTATCTTCTTTCTATTGAAACACAAGTCTATGCATCAACTATTCAATAAGCCGGTAAGAGCAGGTTTGGCAGGAATTACGCTTGTGGGTATATTTATTTACTGTATTAATAATTTTGCTTGGAATATCCCAACATTTGACTTTAGACCATTCAAGAAAGGAACTGATGTTAGAGCTCAGAAACAAATAGAATCGGCTGCGATGGCGTCTGTGAAAATCACGGACTGGTTACTAGAAAATAAAGAGACAGGAGAACAAGTTACAATTGCAAATGCTGAGTATCTAGGCAATTACAAAAAGTATAAAGGTGTTTATTCAGTAGTGGAACAAATTAAATCAGATCCCCCAATAGAGAGTTCTAAAATAAGTGATTTTCTTATTGAAGATGAGTATCATGAAGATCTTGCTGAACAACTTATGCAGCGTGAAGGAATCTCTCTACTTATTGTAAATTATAAATTAAAAGGTGGGCAATCTGTAGATGAAACAACAATGGTAA
>JALZVB010000132.1 GCA_023300835.1 Saprospiraceae bacterium
GATGATTATGATCCAGCAGAAGTTGTATTGATTCCTATATGCGATTTAGCCCTAATGAAACGACCTAAGAATTTTGTTAGTAATGGCGATGGTACTGGCGGCTTAATGACATTTACTATTACCGTATTTAATCAAGGAAGTTGTGATGCGTATGGAATTAATATTGTTGATTATGTCACACCAGGTTGGACTTTGTCAGACAGTGATTGGTTTTTGAGCACGTTTAATGGGAATGGATATTATACGATACCTGGACCTATTCTAGCAAGAGACTCTATGGACGTTGATGTATCCTTTGCTGTTACTTCATTTGATCCTCTTAGTCCACAGTTGAATTTCAGTGAGATTGTTTCTTCAGTCAGCCAGTTTGGAGTTGTTCAGAATGATATAGATTCTACTCCAGATGATTTCCCTAGTAATGATGGTCAGCCTATCAATAATGAAATTAACGATAAAATCATTGATGAAGATGATCACGATTTTGAAGGAATAGAAATCATGGATTTGGCATTGGACAAGAAAGTGATAACATCTGTATCTTATTCTTATGGACAAGAAATAACTTACAGTTTATGTGTTGAAAATCAAGGATCTGCAATTGCCACAGATATTAAGTTAACGGACAATGTGCCAGGCGCATTGACATTTGATGATAGCCTTAATCCTGGGTGGTCAGCTACTAGTGGCTCATCTGTTGCGTATGTAATCGCAGGGCCATTGTTACCACAAACTGAAACATGTATTCCAATAATACTAGTTCTAAATGAAGCAGGACAATCTGATGCCGATTTTATTAATGTTGCAGAGATTACAGAAGTATATAATAATAGGGGAGAAAACATCACAGATGATTGGGATAGTACACCTAATAATGATGATGGGGATTATAGCGAAGACGATGAAGATTCTGTTAGAATAGAAGTATTAGATTTAGCGTTGATCAAGGATTTGACAAGTCATATTGATATAGATGACAATGGATTTGTTAATCCGAGTGATGATTTCATTTTTACACTTACAATTGAAAATCAAGCTAATGTTGATGCAACAGGAGTTGTTATCACAGATTATCTCCCAGTAGGAATGGCATTGAGTAGCAATGATAATAACAATTGGCTAGGTGCCTTTTCTGGACCGATAAATCATACAATAGCTAGTTTGCCAGCATTCAGTAGTACGGAAGTAGAACTTAGAGTAAGTGTTGATCAGAGTTATATTTTGCCATCAATAGAAAATAGCGCCGAGATTAGTAATTCTAATAATAGTGTTGCGGATGCCGATAGTAATGCTGATGATAATTCTAATAACGATGGTGTTGCTAAGGATAATGAATTGAATAATTCTGATAATGATGAAGATGATCATGATATTGAAAATGTACAATTTGATTTATATGCAGACCTAGCAATTCTCAAGACTCTGGGAGTAGGAGAAGATGAAAATATAGAACAAGGAGAATTGGTAACGTTTACGCTTACAATAAGTAACCAAGGATCTGTAGTCGCTGATAATATCTTAATTACAGACTATGTACCTAATGGACTATCGTTTGTGCCTTTAGAAAATCCAGATTGGTTATTGTTAGGAAGTACAGGTTATCCTGAAGCTATGCTTAGTGTTGCCAATGGATTATTGCCTTCAGTTGGACTGGCTCCTTATACAGATGTTTCTATAGATATAGTTTTGATGATGAATCAAAATACGCCAGAAGCTGAAGTTATAGATAACATAGCTGCAGTTTTAGAATTTTCTGATTCAGATGGTAATCTAATAGTAGATGGTGACCTTAGTAATAATGAAGATAATGAGAAGATCATATCTCACTATACTGATGTAGGAATCGTAAAGACGGTAAGACCAGGTCAGAATATAGAACCAGGGGGACAAGTTATATTTGATATCGTAATAACTAACCACGGAACGACGACAATAGGAAGTGTTTATGTCACGGATACTTATCCTACATATCTAACATTGACTGATGAAAATTGGTTGGAGACTGAAATGCCGAATATGGTTTCGCATACAGAAATGATAGACTTAGCTCCTGGCGAAAGCTATAGTGTTCCGATAGAATTTGCAATGAGTATGTATGCACCTGGTATGACATTAACTAATGCAACGGATATAGTGATGCTGTTTGATATGGATAACGATCTGATGGTTGATATTAACTTAGATAATAATAAGGATACAGCTGATGTCTCAGTGGCAAATTTATTAATTTATGACCTTGAAATAGAGAAAAATTATAGTGCTAATACTCCTTATCCTCATGCTTTTGGTTCTATGGTAGAATTTCTATTGACGGTAAGTAATACTGGTAATGCTCCTATAGAAAATATCTTAATAGAGGATGATTTAGGATCAGGATATAGTTTTATAACATCTTCTAATCCGGGTTGGAGTTTGGTTTCAGGAACGAGATATGAATATACGATTCCTGGAACGTTAGCTGCCAATAGTTCAGTAGTTATACCTATGTATGTTACAATATTAAATAATAATGAAAGTTATAGAAATATTGGAGAAGTGATAAGTGCGACTACCGTATTTGGGACTACTATTGTTGATGTTGATTCCACACCTGGAAATGGAAATTTAGCTGAAGATGACATAGATATGATCTTGTTAACACCAATGGATCCTATGGGAGTAATTGGTGATAAAGTGTGGAAAGACTTCAATGGAGATGGAATGCAAACACCTGGTGAACCTGGAGTAGAGAACGTAAAAATAGAATTGTATAACAATTCTGGAGTACTATTAGATACTCAGGTTTCGGATGTGGCAGGTAACTACATGTTTATGGACTTGTATCCAGGTCAATATTATATAAGAATAGAGTTGCCTCTAGATTGTGAGTTAGTAAACCCATTTTCAGGTAATGATACTAATCTTGATAGTAATATTGATGGCAGTAATGGCTACAATACTTCGCCGATAATAACATTAGGATTAGAAGAGATAGAAGTCAGTATTGATATTGGAATCTATGATTGTATTGAGTTAGGTGATATATTATGGTTTGATAGTAACGGAAATAATGCACAAGATGGATTTGAAAATGGTATCAATAGTGTCAAAGTTGAAGTTTATAGATACACGGACGGGGTAGCTAGTTTATTTACACATACCTCTACAGGACATAGGCCAGGATCACCATCTGATGATGGATACTGGAAGGTATGTGTACCTCCTGGTGATTATCATGTTAAATTTAGATTACCTGATACAATGGAGCCTGTTATACCTGGTATAGGTGGTGCAGAATATGACAGTAATGTTACGGAAACCAATGGGCCTAACTCAACTAATAGGTTTACAATTACGGGTGGCAATGGACATCAATGTGACATAGATGCAGGTTATAGATTAATTTCGGCAGCAGTAAGTGGAACAGTACAATTATCTATTCTGAAAAATTCAGGCTTATTACTTACAGATATTTTAGGCAACTATAAGAAGAATTCTATTATGTTAGAATGGTCTGCCATACAAGAAGGAAATTCTTTATACTATATTATTGAAAAATTACAATCCAATGGAGAGTACTTACAAGTTGGTCGTATTTTATCAAGAGGTACTGAAACAGGAACAGCTAATTACAACTATGAAGATTATGATTATAGTCCAGGAGATAATACTTACCGGATTACTATGGTAGATAATGAAGATATTATGATTGAAGTAGGTGTTCAGAAGATTGAAGTTCCAATATTACAATCTACGCGAGTCGTTAAATTGTATCCTACAGTAACATCAGGAAACGCAAGTCTTCAGATAGAAACGACAGAATCATTACTTGTACAAGCTTCTATCTATACGAAAGAAGGGGAACTTGTAGATACGAATGTACTCGACACATATGTTGATGGTGTAGAAATATTCACTATAGAAACGGAGGCCTTAACGCCTGGTATGTACAACATCAGAATAGCTATAGGAAATGAAGTTGTAACCAAGAAATTGATAAAAGTTTATAACTAACCGCCGATAAAATAAGGGTATGTAGTTATCATAACTAAAAAGACCGCTACTGAAAGTAGTGGTCTTTTTTACTGAGTAGCCACAGAGTGGCTAAATGTTTTAAGTAAATGTGTATTATAGATCTCAATAAAGCTCCGTAGGTGCGAAATAGATAATATCTAACAACACAAATAAGGTAGATTATTTAGAATAAAACCTATAGGTCTAATAAAAATCAATACTGAGGAAGCGAACTATCTATCTCTCTTGACCAAGCCAAAATTCCTCCAGTAAGATTGTAAAGATTTTCCAACTGATGATATTGTTGTAAGGCTGAAATGACATTAGCACTTCTAGCACCAGATCTACAATGAACGACTACTTTTTTATCAGTAGCAATTTTATCTACATGCTTCAATATGTCTCCTTGTGGAATAAGAAGACCATCTAAATTTACAAAATCAAATTCATGTTTCTCTCGTACATCTATGAGTTGATAATCTTCTTTGGAATCTTGTAGTGCTTTGAGTTCTTTTACGGTAATGCCTTTAACGTTCATATGGTTTGACTTGTAAAGTTGTTTTATAATTGAGCTACTTACTTATATAAAAAAGCAGTAGGGTATGCGTTGATAATTAATGAGGTAACTTATCCCTTAGTAGTCCATACATAAATGTACCTATTGTAGTTCCTATTATCACAATAATAATAGTATAATAACCAGCTCCTAATAATGCAAATAACGGTCCTGGGCAAGCACCAACCAGTGCCCATCCTAATCCAAAAAATATTCCACCAGCCAGATATCTTATGATAGACTTATTTTTTTCATTGAATGTAATCGGTTCGTTATTAATATCTTTTTGCCCTGTCTTTTTGAAGAACAAGGTTGTAAGTATGCCTAGAACTACAGTAGAACCTATAATACCGTACATGTGGAACGACTCAAACCTGAACATCTCATATATCCTATACCACGATATCGCTTGCGACTTGGTTAATATAATTCCAAAGAGGGTTCCTGTAAATAGAAAACTTAAGTTTTTCATATGCTTAAAATATCATTGGCATTAAAAAATGAGTCATTACCAAGCCACCGATAAAGAAACCGATAACAGCAATCAGTGAAGGCCACTGTAGATTACTAAGTCCACTTATGGCATGACCAGATGTACAACCGCCTGCATATCGCGTCCCAAATCCTATTAAAATCCCTCCGCCTATTAAGACTGCAAGAATCTTTGGTTTGAAAATGTTTTCAGAATCAAACAATAAGCCCGGAACATAACTGTCAGCATTGCCTAATAATCCAAATGATTTCAGGGCCGCTTCAGTATTGGGGTTGAGAATTACGCTATGATCATTCATGAGAAATTGTGAAGCGATCAATGCACCTATAACTGTACCTACAAGGAATAATAGGTTCCAACTATCCTGTTTCCAGTCATAATCGAAAAAAGAGGAGAATTTTCCTGCACCTCCCATGGCACATATCGTTCTGAAATTAGATGAAAATCCAAACGTTTTACCCAAGTACAGCATAGTGGCCAATATCCCCGCAAGTAGCGGACCTGAAACGTACCATGGCCATGGATTAAGTATAGCTTCCATAAGATAGCATTTTGTTAATGCTGTAAATATAGATTATATATCAAGTAGTTATATATAATTTTCCTAAATGTATTTTAATGGCTAATTTGCTCTTGAATATTACACAAAGAACAGAATATCGACTATGTCCAAAGGATTGAATGATACAAACTATAGATTTCCAGGCCAATTATCTCAGTATAAGGGCAAAGTGAGAGATATCTACTATATGAAAGATAAGATCGTTGCGGTAGCATCGGACAGGATATCTGCATTTGATCACATTCTTCCTAAACCGATACCGTATAAAGGCCAAATCCTTAACCAGATTGCTGCGCATTTTCTAAAAGCGTCAGAAAACATAGTAACCACATGGTTGGAAGCTAATCCAGATCCTAATGTGAGTATAGGTAAGAAGGCAGATCCTATCAAGTTGGAGATGGTTGTAAGAGGCTATTTAGCAGGACATGCGTGGAGAGAATATAAGTCTGGCAAACGATTGATATGTGGTGTTACGATGCCAGATGGGATGAAGGAAGGAGATAGATTTCCTGAGCCTATAATTACGCCAGCAACTAAGGCGGATGAGGGACATGATGAGGATATCTCAGAAGCAGATATTCTCTCTCAAGGTATTGTCTCTCTTACAGATTGGAACAAACTTAGCATTTATGCACTGCAGTTGTTTTATTTAGGAACTGAGATGGCCAAAGAAAAAGGACTGATATTGGTTGACACAAAATATGAATTTGGGTATTACGACGATGAGATTATTCTTATTGATGAGATTCATACACCGGATTCTTCCCGATATTATATCTTAGATGGATATGCTGATAGGCAAGAAAAAGGAGAGAAGCAAAAACAATTGTCTAAAGAATTTGTAAGAGAGTGGCTTATGGAAAACGGTTTCCAAGGAAAAGATGGCCAAGTCATGCCTGTCATGCCAGATGAATTTGTCGAGACGGTTTCTAACAGATACATTGAATTGTATGAATCAATTACAGGCATTAAGTTTATAAAAGCAGACGCTAAAAATATTAATAGCAGAATCGAAAAAAACGTACTCAACTACCTTGAATCAAATTTGTGATAATGAGATACCTTTCGATACTTATTATTGTTTCTGCCACAAGTATTATTTTAGCAGGTTGTCACCCAAAACAAAAACAACCTACAGATTGTTTCGATGGTAAAATAACTCAGATACAAATGGAAGATGTCACTTACAATATTTACGGAAAGCAAATAGTTTCTTGCTGTGAGGACCCCGTTACAGGATTTTATCGGAATGGAATCTGTGCAACTGGACCTGATGACTATGGGACGCATATAGTATGTGCAAGAATGACAAAGGAATTTCTGAGTTACAGTAAAGCCCAAGGGAACGATTTAGTTACACCACGTCCGCGATATAATTTCCCTGGACTTAATCCAGGAGATCATTGGTGCTTATGTATTTCTAGATGGGTAGAAGCGATGAAAGCAGGCGTAGCACCTCCTATTAAGTTAGATGCTACCCATGCCAAGGCACTTGAATATGTCCGTCTTCCTGTGCTGGAATTATATGATATAAATAAATTGAACTAAAACCACAATGAAGTTCACAGTACAGCAGATTGAATTGGTTGCACCTTCTCAGAGTGCCCTTAATGCTGGAAAAAAATTATCTATACCTACAAGTTGGAATACGAGACAACTCAGTGAGAGAGCGATGTGGGGCACAATAAATGGATCAGGTAAAAATCCTTACAAAGTTTCTATTGATATTGAGCAGACCGCTTATAAATGCAGTTGTCCATCTAGACAGTTTCCTTGTAAACATGCCATTGGATTAATGTTCATGTCAGAGCAAGAAGAACTGCAAGAAACATCTGAGCCAGATTGGGTTATAGAATGGATAGATAAAAGAAGAGCTAAGACCGCTTCATTTGTAGAGAAAAGTCCTGATGATAAAAAAGAAAAACTAGAAGACGAAAACAATATAGTTGCATTAGAAAAGAAGTTACAAGCTAAAAAGAAACGAGAATCGTTAAGAGATCAATCT
>JALZVB010000133.1 GCA_023300835.1 Saprospiraceae bacterium
TAGACATTGATGGAGTCCTTGTCTAGAGGGCCTGTCCGTAGCTCATTCCAGCGACACTTTAACTTATCTGTAAATGTGTCGTCGTCCATAAATCTATGCCACCAGAATGGAATGCCGCCATCACAATTAATCTCATACATCCAACCATCAGGAAAATTTCCACTACAGAAATTTACATTTCCGAATGCTATATTAAAATCCCACGCAGGCCCTGCTGTTAGCTTGCCACCTTTGCTATCCTTATCTTTATAATAATAGGAACTGATACGATAAGCGTCAACATCTTTGGACAATTCCTTAAGTATAAAATGATCTATAAAAGAGTTGATATCAATATAGTTATCATACCTCTTGTTACCGAAAATAAAATCAAATGCAAAGAGGGCTCTTTCAAAACTATCGACATAACTCTCAATATAGTCTTGTTGCTCAATAGTTACTTTATCACTTTTGGGTGAAACATGCTGGAATCCAGTCTTTTCATTTCTCTGCCACAATTTAAAATCAGATACCCAATCGCTATCCCCTTTATCAACTTTAAAAACGTAGCCTCCTGTGAGTTGGTCACCTGAAATATCTTCAGGGTTTAAGTCAGCAATATCTATGCGACTTTTATCTTGTTTTATCTTTTCCATAAATAGATATACACCTATGTAATCACCATTGAGAATCAGTTCTACATGTTGGGTTCTACTATTGTAATTACCCATTCTATTAGCCAGGTGCATGGCTAGTGCATTTCTCATTAATGACTTATCAGAAAAAGGGCCATGTAATACCCAGTCCTCCTCTTCAGGAAATCCAAATAATGATACGTCAATATCATTACCCATTTCATCTTGTGTTTCTAGTCCGTAACCAAATTTTGGAAAGAAGAATTGTGACGATTGTCCTCTCTTTTCTATAGCTATGAATCCATCATAATGATTAGGTTCGTCTGAAGTGTTATTTAGATTACCATCTTCGTCCCATATGATTTCCATGCGGCCTTTTATTTTGGGTTCATCTGGAATCTCCGTAGTTGTTGTGATCTTTATTATGGGTAGTGTAGACTCAAAACTTAACTGTGCATGTGCTAACTGCGATTGAAAAAATAGTAAGTAGATAATGCAAATGGGTATAGATAGCTTATACAACAAAAGTGACTGTATTAATTGTGATTAGATTATTTAAATGTAGGAAAAAGTAACTCAATCGCTTGACTACATAACTGATATAGATGTCTATATAGCTTATAATTCATAGATTCACTTGTAATCTGTGGCCTTATGGTTTTACTTAAACACATAATTCTGAATTGATGAGAACACCTGAAATGTGTAGCATCCTATTGATTTAGCTGTATATGAGTTAAGCTTCGATAAATACTATGACACATTTATAGATATATTTAACTTAACATTGTCATTACTAACGCTTTACATCTTTGTAATTCTCATATATTTGTATAAAACAAGATAAGCTACAAGGACAACTTACCTTGTAAGACTTAATGACATTAATACATTAAAACATTAGGATATGAAACTGTTACTCAATCTGCTTATATTTTCGTTATCATCTCATATGTTACTTTCACAGTGTGATGGTGCAAACCTTGAGAGGGAGATTCAGTCGTCTATTGCTAATAAGTATAGAAAAAATATGTCTTCTACACTGGGAATGATTTCATATCAATCAGAAGAGGATAATTATTATTATCAAGATCAAGAAACACCATTGTATTATTTGGGTTTTGCCAAAAGTATTTGGACTGCAGGAACTGACCCAGCAGGAAATCTCAAATTTTCTGGTAACACATTCGCTAATACAAATAGACATGATTTTAATCCAGGTCCATTGGATGAGAATGGTCAGCCTTTAGATACCTTATGTTCATATTTCAATAGGATATGGAAGGTAACTCAGTTTGATATCGTAAGTCTACAGAGTATGGCAGCAGCTGGTAATATTACGATTGATAATGTATCGCAAGATATTCTGGAATGGCCAGCTATTGGAAATCCACATTTTGCAACAGATATAAACCAACCCCTGGCTTCGTTTTTTGATGCTAATAGTGATGGCACTTATAATGCACTTGATGGAGATTATCCATTGGCACTTGAAGAAAGTCCTACTTTTCTACCTTCTGAATTTTCGTTTTTGGTTTTCAATGATATGAAGGTTCATACATACAGTCAAGCTGATGCATTGGGAATGGAATTCCATCAAACTAACTATGTCGTAAATTGTACATCTGAGAGCCCATCTGAACATACTGTGTATTCGTCTATTAAGTATCTATACAAAGGTCAAGAGACACTTACAGATTTCAGATTGGCCCTATGGGAAGACAGCGATCTAGCATGTAATGTGAATGATTATCAAGGTTGTGATCAAGAATTAAATTGTACATATTTCTATAATAAAGGTGGTGTATCATGGACTGAAGAATGCCATGATCCTGATGTTCCTAATAACAATGGAGCTATAAGGTCAACCGTATTTCTCAATGAATCTATGAAGTCTCATAGACATTACTATCTCAACGGAATAGGAGATCAGAATCCAGCTACAATAGATCCAGCTGGCTTACAAGAACACTGGGATTACCTCAATAACCTATGGAGAGATGGAACACCACTTACGGTAGGAAACAATGGATATAACCCAGGAAGTACAGATGTTACGCAATTTGCTTTTCCTGATAGACCTAATGATCCTGATGGATGGTCTATGCAGACGGCATCTATAGATACACCTCTAGACGCAAGAGCATTGACAACATTAGTCAATGGGGAGTTATTACCAGGTGCCGTGGGGCGAATTGATATTGCTGATTATATGTTATACGATACGACAAGAAAATTCTTAGAAGTATTTGATATATGGCCAACTAGGATTGCGCAAATCAAGACTGATTTTGCCGCGATGAAAGATGGATCATATGATTGTGGTGGCGCTATAGAACTATGTACTGAGGATTGTGTATGGCCTGGAGACGCTAATAGAGATGCCTGTGTATCAGGTTATGACTTTGTCTATACTGGCGTATTGGCGGGTATGGAAATCACTAATGGTACTGCAAGAGGTAGAGTAGCGACAGATTGGTTCCCATTTAGTGCTGATAATTGGAATACTATGATCCAAGGAATAGATGCTAAAAATGGAGATGCTAATGGAAATGGAATTATCAATGTTACTGACCTAGAAGTTGTAGAAACCAATTTTAATTTGACACGTAGTGGAGCTGTCGCCAAAGAAGAGTTATGGATAAATACAAATCCAGACGGATTGAGAATGGAACTGGAAACAGATTTTGTAGATCTTGAAAATGCGCAATTGTTTGATAGAATTATTAATGCCCAAGTATGGTTAGGCGATCAAAATGATAGGATTCCTGAAGAAATACATGGCTTATCATTTGACATTAGATTTGATACTAATCTCATTATACCATTTAACAAACTTGCAGATCTGAGACAAAATGTATTCACTTATGATTTTGCTAATTACAATGACATCGGTCGTGTAGGTAATGAATTACAAGGAGACAATAAAATAAGTATTGCGGCTACCAATTTTAATGGTGTAGATGAGAGAACTGTAGGTAAACTATTTGAACAAGATCTCTATATCAGAGATAATGCGACTACATCTAATGTTGATGGTAAAGATACTTTGGTTATAAAATTTTATAATGTGCTTGCCATGAATGCCTCAGGAGATATAATCGAATTGGGAACACAGTACGATACCCTTGTTATAGATAACCTTATTGTAGATGCTGATGTTATATCGTCTACACCTGAGGTATCACAGGATCAACAGACATTATCCCTCTATCCTAATCCAGCGATCGACCTATTAAATATATATCTAGGAAGCGCATCAACTGGAACCTTAACTGTGAGAAATATTGATGGTAAAAGTCTGATAAAAAAACAAATAAATAATCTTGAGTCTGTATCTATACCTATTGCTCAACTTAAAGTAGGTTATTACTTTATCAGTTTCAACAATGGAGATGAAGTTGTTACTGAGGGGTTTATTAAGAATTGATGGTAACTAATAATCATTATAAAGTTCACACAATGAAATTTAGAATATTAATTTCCATAGTCTTGTTTGTTTTTTCACAAGACTATGTCATTGGACAAAGATTAGCTATTGATCAGAATGATTTAAATAATTACCTCTTTGGGTCGTTTTCAGAAGATGGGGCACTGTCTTCTCAACTTGTAGATTATAAGTCGATACTGAGCGAGTACAAGACTTTTAAAGGGACGCCATTTTATAAAAACAAAAAAATTCTTGTAGATCTCATAACCCACGATGGCAATTTCGTTAACAATGTTACGATTAGATACGATCTATTTAACAATGAGATTCTAGCAAGAAAAGGTGAAGGAGAAGAAATTCTTTTGGATCAGGTACACTATGTAGAAATTATTGGAAAAGGAAAAGATAAAGACTTCTACATGAAAAAAATTACTAGAGATGGTAATGATCGTTTCTATTCGGTCTTGTACGCTAATGACGAATATATATTCTATAAAGATTACGTGAAGGAAATTTCAAACATGAATTCTTCTTCATACGGAGTTGTTGCAAAAAAGCAGTTTACATCTCATGTAAACTATTATATACTAAACAATAAAAAAACATTTGAGATAAAGCTTCCTAAAAGCGAGTTGCTTAGAATGGTCCCTGCTTTTAGAGAAGTGAACATTGATAGGGCAATGAAAAAGTATAAGATAAAAAAGCTTAAAAAAGAATCCCACTATATTGAATTGTTTAAAAATTTAGATGAAAATCCAATGAGTACAAGAAGGTTATAATCCTATAAAAGCTCGATACAAGATTAGATCTATAGAGGGACTTGGATTTAGTTAAGTTTTTCAATTATGTCTTATTTCTGAAATTAATTCAAGCAACACCATATCACAATTACTGCCCAAATTCATCTTCCCAGTTATCTCTGATTACCTTAACTTTTACAGCTCTATCCTTGATGCTGTTTGTGTCTTTAATAGTTGACTTAGTAACAACGGGTTTGTTCTCATACTGAGAGCAATCTAGTACGAGTCTGTCTCCTTCAGGGATACGGAAAAAAGCGTCTTTGTTGAGTTGGATATCTGGATCTACTTCTAGTCGATTCATAAATTTAACAAAGTATGGTCTTGCCATAGTACCACCAGATCCTCGTCTGATATCTAGAAATCGCATCCAATTATACTCGCCACCTACCCAGGTACCGACAACTAGTTCTGGTGTAATTCCCATAAACCATCCATCTACAAAATCATTGGTTGTTCCAGTTTTTCCGCCCCATTGATCTGTTTTTAATTTATAGGTATGATTACTGGCGGCATGTTTGAGAAGGCCTACCATGGCTTCGTTATATTTTTCTGACAATACCCTTCTTTGTTGCGGGACTGAGGTGTATATTATCTTACCATCATTGTCCTCTATTCTAGTAATAAATGTAGGTTCGTTAAAAATGCCGTAGTTAGAAAAAGTGGTGTAAGCTCCTGTCATCTCAAGCACATTAACCTGTGCTGCGCCCAATACAATCGCTGGTGCATTAGGTATTTTCTTTTTAGGAATGCCTAAATTCTCTACTAGGTCACGTATCTGACTGACACTACCGAGTTCCTTGAGAAGTCCTACTGAAATAGAGTTCTTAGATTTCTTCAACCCGTCTCTTAATGTCCACATCTCTCCTGTAAATTTCCCATCTGAATTGTCAGGTGCCCATAATTCTCTAAGACCAAAATGTGGATCACCTGCTGGAATCTCATGTCTTATATCTTCGATTTTATCACATGGAGAATAACCTGCTTGTGAGATGGCAGTCGCATATACAAATGGCTTAAAAGTAGAGCCTACCTGCCTGTCTGATTGCACATGGTCGTACTTGAAATATTTAGAACCTATTCCACCTACCCATGACTTAATATAACCTGTCACAGGATCTATAGAAACAGATCCTATCTGGAGTAACATATGATGATACCTGATACTATCCATAGGTGTCATTTCTACAGATGCTTCCCCAGCCTCGTTATAGGCAAATATTTTCATCTTGGTAGTTGTATTGAATACTTCCTTGGCCCTTCCTACGAGTTTGTTTCTCTGGTTTTTGAGTTCTTTCCATAAAGGATCAGTCAAGATCTTCTTGTATGTTTCTGACTGTTTCTTAGATATGTATTCCTTCTTAATGAGTTTCTTGAGGTAACCTGGATTCTTCTCTTCTTCGAGTAATCGTCTTATGTCCTCATCCCATAATCTGGCTTTGGGAATAGCTGTTTGGATCTTTTGATACACATCAGCCATCATTCTGTTTTTGATGGTAACATATCTTTCTGATTCCCTTACAGCTCTGTTGAGATAGCTTTTTCTTTGTTCCAGTTGCTTTTTATCAGCGTCATGAGTCCATGGATCTTTGCCAGCCCATACGTTTTTGAACTCTGCTTGCAGAGGCTTCATATGTTCTACCATAGCCTGTTCTGCATGCTTTTGGATTTTCATGTTGATGGTCGTATATATTTTGAGACCATCATCATCTAAGTCATAGCTTGTACCATCTGGTTTCTTGTATCTGTCTTTGGCAAATATCTTCTTGAGTTCTTTTTTTAATGTTTCTCTGAAGTAAGGTGCTGGACCCTGATAGTTAGAAGCTCTATTAAAGTTAGTCATGTCGATAGGCTTCCTTTTCAGTTCTTGGAAATCACTCTCGGCCAAGTAACCATTTTTCACCATTTGATACATAACGACATTTCTACGCTTTATAGCATTTTCTGGATTTCTTTTGGGATTATAGAGGTAAGGATTTTTGAGCATACCTACTAGTATTGCAGACTCATCAATACTTAATTTTCGCTGATCTTTTCCAAAGTAGGTTTTAGCTGCAGCACTTATTCCAGACGAATCATATATGTAGTCAACCTTATTGAGGTACATGGCTATGATTTCCTCTTTGGTATAGCGTTTCTCAAATTGTAGCGCAATCATCCATTCTTTTAGCTTCTGCCATACCCGCTTTACAAATGATCTAGAGGTCTTGGTAAAAAACAGTTTAGCCAATTGTTGTGTTATGGTACTCGCTCCACCTTTACTACCCATATATACAATTGCTCTTCCTGTAGCCTTTACATCTATACCACTATGCTTATGGAATCGCTCGTCCTCAGTAGCTATGAGTGCTTTAATAAGATAAGGATTCAGATCATTGTAACTGAGGCCTTCTCTATTTTTAGAAAAATACTTGCCTAAGATTTCATCACCATCTGTGTATATGATACTGGCGTATTCGTAATTAGGATTTTCTAACTCTTCTGTATCTGGCATCTTAGTAAAAGATACGATCACAAACAACCCAAATACACTTACTAACCCCAATAGAAATAGTAGCCATAATCCTTTTATCAATTTGCTATAATTGATAAAGGAATCACTATTCTTTGCGTTATCTTTTTTTTTCTGAGTTGACATATATCTATTGAGGTAACAAGTTCTTATAAATGCTCCACTACAAAAGTATGCAATTGACATTCATGATGCTAATGTCATATACGTATTCGATTGTAAATTAATTGTTTGCGTAGTTATTTAACTATTATCCGTTGTATTTGGTTTATTATAGGTTGGTACATAAGTCATCTTGCTATTTTCTATCTATTTTAAATAAGAATTCGAATATATCAGATTAGAAAACAATAATAACTAAGGTGGCTTTACAATTCTATTTCCTCTAAATTTGAATCCAATGGAATGGAAGTCAAGTATAAAAGGGTTCAAAAATTATCTTATTCTAGAGCGGTCTCTTTCTGGCAACTCCGTTGAAGCTTATGTCAGGGATATTTCCAAACTAAGCGAATATCTAAGCCTATCTGGAATAGAGAAGAATCCTGTGCAACTGAGTTATCCTGATTTTACAGGATTTATAAAATTCATCAATCAATTGGGCTTGGGCGATAGATCACAAGCGAGAATAATATCTGGAATAAGGGCTTTCTACAAGTATCTTTTGTTAGAGAACCTTATTGATAATGACCCCACAGAATTGCTTGAAGCACCTAAGCTAGGTAGAAAAATTCCCGATGTCTTATCCTTTGACGAAATAACGACTATAATAGGTTGTATTGACCTGTCCACTGACTTAGGCCATCGTAATAGGGCTATGTTAGAAACCTTGTATGCATGTGGTCTGCGGGTATCAGAGCTTATTAGTCTTAAGATATCACAATTTCACCCTGAGGTAGAATACATACAAGTAACTGGAAAAGGCAATAAAGAACGGATTATACCCATAGGCAGTCAAGCCATCAAGCACAATCAATTATACCTGGACAACTATCGTAATAAATTGAATATCAAGCCTGGATATGAAGATTTTCTGTACCTGAACAGAAGGGGCAAAGGACTCACAAGGGTTATGATATTTACCATTATAAAGAACCTGGTCAAACTCGCAGGTATAGATAAGGTCGTAAGTCCGCATACATTTCGCCATTCATTTGCCACGCATCTTGTAGAGGGTGGTGCGGATCTGCGGGCTGTACAGGATATGCTAGGCCACGAGTCTATTATCACCACAGAAATCTATACGCATGTGGATAGGAGCTATCTGAGAGAAACAATCATGAAATATCATCCGCGGAACAGGGCCTATAAACCCACTGATCAATGAGGTAAATTATGATGCTTACAAATATGATGTTACCTGTAAACAAAAAATATAAATGAAACCTAATATCAATGAATCAGCCATTGGAAGTATAATTGCGTTTATTTTAGCTACAAGTTATTCTTGACTAGCTGCACTCATTCTTGCTATCGGAGGAGGAAATATTATACTTGGTTTAAGCAACAACTGCTTATCCTCCAATTCAATTAAAGTTGCAGCTAAAAAAATAAACGTAAATCTTAAGGTTTTTGTGACCAAAAAATAATTTAATTAAACGGACTTAGGAAAATTTCTAGAAGTTTATTTTTTTTACTCCAATACGTCAAAAATGATAAAAAAATATATAGCTGAGTTGATAGGAACATTTGCGCTTGTATTTTGTGGGACAGGTGCTATTGTTATTAATGATGTTACAAGCGGAGCAGTAAACCATGTAGGCGTTGCAATTACTTTTGGTTTGATTGTAACTGTTATGATATACTCATTTGGGAGTATTTCTGGAGCACATATTAATCCTGCCGTCTCAATAGCTTTTTCGTTTACAGACAGATTTAAGAAGAAAAGATTATTAGGATATATAATTGCTCAGCTATTAGGAGCCTTTTTGGCATCAATAATTTTACAGATTTTATTTAAAGACCATCAATATTTAGGGTCAACAATACCTTTAGGAGATTGGCAACAATCTTTTGTTTTAGAAATTGTCCTAACCTATTATTTGATGATTGTCATTTTATTTGTCAGCCAAAACAAATCAACTAGTCAATTTACAGGAATTGCTGTAGGAGCGACAGTAATGTTGGAAGCAATGTTCGCTGGACCGATAACAGGCGCTTCTATGAATCCTGCAAGATCAATTGCTCCCGCTATTGTTTCTGGGAATATTTCTGATCTGTGGATATATATAATTGCTCCGATCATTGGGGCGCTATTAGCTAGTTTAACATGGAAATTCCTAAAAGAAGAAAAATAAAAAATCGAATAGGTAACTGAGACTCACATCCCTAAACCTCTCACAGAACCGTGCTCGAATCTCTAAGCTTACTTTATACTCATCCCTAGAGAACGCTACTTCTAATACCCGGATACGCCACAGATTCATACCATCTAATTGATTAACTGGTCGGAGGGATGATAAAAAATACACAGATAAGAAGAAATAACTCCTCCATCATTACTAGTTATAACATCATTCGTGATATTCTATTAAAACCAGTCTGACTTAATACTTACCTTTGTCGCTGACCAGTTATATTGGTTACCAAACTTATGAAATACAAGCATTTACTATTCATATTCATCGGCTTCTCTGTAATTATGGGATCTTGTGCACAACTTGGAACTCCTGGTGGCGGAGATAAGGATACTACTGCACCTACTATAAACAGAGCAGAATCTTCTGAGAACAGACAGGTTTTCTTTGAAAAACAGGACATTATCTTGACGTTTGACGAATGGATAAAGGTTCAAAACGCAGCAAACGAAATTTTTGTATCTCCGCCATTAGATTACCCGCCCGTTGTTAAGGAAAGAGGAAAGAAGGTGACTTTTGAATTTAACGAAAAAGAAACACTGCGAGAAAACACAACCTACCAGATCAATTTTGGTAAAGCTATAAAGGATATTACAGAAGGGAACCCCACCGAGAACATAGTCTTCTTGTTTTCTACTGGTGCAGTTTTAGATTCTCTAACTATAAAAGGGAAAGTGTTAGATGAACTTACAGGCAAGCCACTCGCAGATATTATGGTACAGCTATATGACAACTTGAGTGATACAAGTTTCACAACTTTGAAACCAACTTACTTAGCCAGAACACAGAAAGATGGCAGCTTTCGACTGGATAATCTGAGAGCAGATACATTTCAGATATTTGCCCTAGAAGATCTTAATGTCAGTTATACCTATGACGATATAAGTGAGCGAGTAGCATATATAGATTCTCTTGTTGTTCTAACGGCATTATCTGATACATCGGGAATCACTCTAGAGCTTTTTGATGAAGAAGATCCCACTCGATTGATACAAGTCACTCAGGATAAGAAAGGACTTATAAAGTGTCTTTATCAATCCACTCCTAATGACATTGAATTGATATACTTGGCCAGTGATTCTATCATTTTCTATAACGAGACGGATGGTGACACCATCCGTATATGGCATAATGATATTAAAAATGATTCTTCTTATTTTCTTATAAAATATGGAGAAACCATAGATACTATCCCTAATAAAAAAGCTAGAGAAAAAATAAACGATACATCTCTCAAGTTATTTTCATCTAAGCTAGAAGCCTTCAGTGGAGATAGTGTAGAATTGCGATTCAATAGACCATTGCTAACCGTCTATACAGATTCTATCGAGATAACAGATACAATCAAACAACTAAGCATAAAGGGCGATACGATAATCAGAAACAAGCTTTTTATCACACTGGATAGTATGCCTGTTGGTCAATACGATATGCAGATATTACCTGGTACAATTGAGGATCTATATGGCATGAAATTAACCGATACAACTCAAGCTACAGTTGATGTAAAAAGTGCAGAAGTACTAGGTAGTATAATGCTCAATGTCGAAAAAACAGATTCCATTCCTTACATACTTACATTACTACAGAATAAAAAAACTATCAAAGATTATACTATATTATCTCCACAGAGAATTACAGTTAATAAGCTTCCTGCCGGCAAATATTCAATCAGTGTCATCAAAGATACCAATGCTAATGGCCGATGGTCGTCAGGAAATATTAAGAGAAAAACGAGATCAGAAAAAATAAAAGAGATCAAATTAGAAGACCTGAAATCAGGTTGGGATTTGGAATTAACAATAGATTTAAACAAAGAATTCAATGGAACTCAGAGCAGATAATTTAGTTAAAAAGTATGGCCTGAGAACTGTCGTCAATGATGTCTCTATAAATGTCCAACAAGGAGAAATAGTAGGTTTACTCGGCCCTAATGGTGCAGGTAAGACTACTACGTTCTATATGGTAGTAGGTTTTGTTAAACCCAATGGTGGGGCAGTAACCCTTGATAATGATGAGATCACTAATCTGCCCATGTACAAGCGGGCAAGAAAAGGAATAGGTTATCTTCCACAGGAAGCATCTGTATTCAGAAAATTATCTGTAGAAGATAACATCTCTGCTATCCTAGAAATGACTACACTGTCTAAAAGTGAACAGAAAGATAAACTAGAGGAACTCATCTCAGAATTTGGTTTAGAGAAAGTCAGAAAAAACATTGGTGACTCTCTATCTGGTGGCGAAAGAAGAAGAACAGAAATTGCAAGAGCCCTAGCTTCTTCTCCTAAGTTCATATTGCTTGATGAACCTTTTGCAGGTATAGATCCTATTGCGGTAGAAGACATACAAGTCATTGTAGATAAGCTACGGCAAAAAAATATAGGCATTCTTATTACAGATCACAACGTACAAGAGACACTATCCATAACTGATCGTGCCTATCTTATGTTTGAAGGTAAGATTCTAATGTCAGGCTCAGCAGAAGAATTAGCGGCTAATGAAACCGTTAGAAAAGTATATCTTGGACAGAATTTCGAACTTAAAAAGAAGATTCCTCTTGCTGAATAAAATCAAACAATCTAAATCCGTAATTCTACTTTCTGTGGTTATCATAATGACTACTGTTTCTTGTGGGGGTTATGAGATGCTAGAAATAAAGAAGGATTGTAAACGCGTAGCTGATTCATTGTTCAGGTCTCACCGTGATTCTCTTAACAAGTACACAGACAGTATCTGTGATGCCAAACATGCCGAATATTTACAATCTGCTCTAGACTCTCTCAGGCCTTCACGACTAGAAGAGATTAAAAAACTTATAAAGAAATAATGCGCTGTTTTATGATATAACTGTTGTTGTGTAATGTGTAATCAATAATGTCTCATAGCACCCGAGGATTTTGAGCTAAATACTAAGGAAAGATAATATGTGGTATAATAATAGAAGATTAATTCACTGTCTTACGATCGTTTTGTTATTTGTTTTTGCAGGTTGCAAGCAAATCTTACCTGACAAGCAACAGGTTATAGAGAAACTCTATAACGCCAAAGTAAAAAGCTTAAAAGATAAAAAGGACAGAAAATGTCAGAAGGCAGCTATTGCAGAAGCTACGTTACAAGTAGATTCTATAATTCATAAATTACTTAACAAGGATCTTCTAGATACACTTTCATTTCCATCTAGACCGATTAAACCTCCTACGCCTAAATCAATTATTGGAACTGTGGATAGGTGGGAGGAGCCTTTAGAGTAAAGATGTGATTACTTGCTTTTGTCAAATCCTTCTTATAGAAAAACCTTTACTCTTCTTTCTCTTTGCCGATATTAAATTCAATGGCATTTCCTCTGTTTGTGTCTTTTCTTTCTTTTTCGATTTTCTTTTTGTTTAGCTTGGGATCATAAATGTTATATGCTTCATTCCAATCTGTCCATCCTATTCTCCATGCTGTCACATCATCAACTTCTAACAGTTCTTTTTTACGAAAGGTGTTAATCATAACGGAATGGGGGTAATTTGTTTTTGCGGCAATACTACTTTCCTTAGTTTGTATTTTTCCCATCTCGTAGTATAAATCCCATGCTCCGAATTGATGCAACATCTCATGAGAAATCACATACTGATCAGTTAACATCCCAAATGTGCTTTTACAATAGATAATAGCTAAATCTATATCATCTACTGACCAATAATTGTAAGCATGACTGCGATCATTACTCTTGACAAACAAAACTATTTTCAATTTCTC
>JALZVB010000134.1 GCA_023300835.1 Saprospiraceae bacterium
ATGTCAGTAGATTCTAGTAGCGCCATAATAGTAGCTACGCCTATGCCATTGTCAGCACCGAGAGTGGTACCGTCTGCATGTATCCAATCTTCCTTTAGTACCATCTTAATTCCCTCCGTATCAAAATCGAAATCGGTATCCGAGTTTTTCTGATGTACCATATCAAGGTGACTCTGCATAACAATCGTCTCCCTGTTTTCCATACCGACACTGGCTGGCTTTTTTATAATAACATTACCTACTGGATCTACGACAGTCTCTAGTTTTAGGCTTTCGCCAAAATCAACCATAAACTGTATAACCCTTTCTTCTTTTTTGGAAGCCCTAGGAACAGCGTTAAGTTTAGCAAAATTTTGCCATAAGGCTGAGGGATTTAATTTTGTTATTTCGGAGTTCATAAGAGGGAGGTTTTTTAATAAATTTATAACAATGCTTATTAGACAACTTAAGTAAAGTTACCTTCTAAAGCTTTGAAACCACAGATTAAGCGCAAATAATACGGAAAAAGAAAAAACGTGTACCAGAAACCGTATTTTTGGTACACAACAAAGAAACGTGAGTCAAAATGTCCCATATAGTAAATTGGAGAAATTACCACCTCCCATAGAAAAGGTAGAAACAATTAGAATTCTTAAACAGGAAAACCTAGCTACAGCAGCGCTTGGAGAACTAAAAGGTATAGCTAAACTTATACCTAATCAAAAAATGCTCATTAATGCCATAGTCATTCAAGAATCTAAGGATAGTAGTGAAATTGAAAATATAATTACTTCTCAAGATGAACTTTATAAAGCACTAAGTACGCAACAAACCCATTATGATTCACAAACGAAAGAAGTAATAGGTTACAGAAGGGCCTTGAATCTAGGTTATAAGCTCATTAAAGAAAATGGATTCTTGTCTGTCAATAATATTATAACAATCCAAAAGGAATTAATTTCTAATAACGCAGGAATACGTACTACTCCAGGAACCGTATTAAAAAATGACCAGACAGGTGAAGTCGTTTATACTCCTCCACAAGACAAAGATGAAATTGATATGCTATTATCAAACTTTATCAATGCCTACAATAATGATAAGCCAGAAATTAGTCCATTATCTAACCTCGCTGTCTTACATTATCAGTTTGAAAGTATTCACCCATTCTACGATGGCAACGGAAGGACGGGGCGAATTTTAAATGTTCTTTATTTGATACTCAACAATCTAATAGATATTCCAATACTGTATTTAAGTTCTTATATCATTAGAAATAAATCAGAATATTACAGACTTTTAAATCATACCAATAAAACTCAAGACTGGGAAGATTGGATTATATACATGCTAAAAGCGGTAGAAGAAACTTCCTTAAAAACAATAAAAAAAATAACAGCAATAAAAAACCTTTTAGATAAAACTATCACATATGTAAAGGAGCAAAAACCTAAAATTTATAAAAAGGAATTCATAGAATTGTTATTTGAACAACCTTATTCTAAGATAGATTACGTAGTACAAAAGCTTCAAGTAGAAAGAAAGACGGCATCCCGATACCTAAAAGGTCTCGAAGAGTTAAAAATATTGGAATCTCAAAAAATTGGGCGAGAAACGATCTATATAAATGTAGCCCTGATGAAACTACTTAAAGATTGATTTAGTTATAAACAACGGTAGATTCATATGTCTAACATGATTTGCCAAAACAAATGGCTCCAAACATTAATATTGGATGCTAATTTGCATATTACATACTATAAATAAATATATAGCTCAATGACTTACGACAATTTTACGATAAAGGCACAAGAAGCCATCATAAGAGGTCAGAAATTTGCAAAAGACCTTGATCAACAGCAAGTAGATACGGTTCACCTGGTGAGGGGAATTATAGATGTAGACGAAGATCTGGTAAATTTCCTTTTTCAGAAAATGGAAGTCAATATCCCTAGTCTCCTTAAGAAGCTAGAGGAGCATATGGCCAAATACCCCAAAGTAGAAGGCACAGATAAGCAGTTTCTTACAGACGATGCTAACGGTTCTCTCAGTAGAGCTAGGAAATTAATGAAAAGTTACGGCGATGAGTTTATCTCATTGGAGTTGCTCATCCTAGGAATCGTCAATGGTAAAGATAAAGGTGCCCAAATTCTCAAAGACTTAGGGGTTACAGAAAAAGGTCTTGAAATGTCTATCAAGGATATCAGAAAAGGAAATAAAATTGATAGCCAGAGTGGCGGATCAGAATATAATGCGCTTAAGAAATATGGTGTTCACCTTAATAAGGAAGTAGAGGACGGTAAGTTAGACCCTATCATAGGAAGAGATGAGGAGATCAGAAGGATTCTACATATTTTATCAAGAAGAAAAAAGAACAACCCGATTCTTGTCGGTGAAGCAGGTGTAGGAAAGACAGCTATTATAGAAGGACTGGCATGGCGCATCGTCAAGCAAGATGTTCCAGATAACCTCTTGTCTAAGCAAATCTATACACTTGATCTGGCGGCTCTTATTGCAGGTGCTAAATTCAAAGGAGAGTTTGAAGAAAGACTCAAAGCGGTTATCAATGAAGTAAAATCATCTAACGGTGAGGTTGTTTTATTTATAGATGAGATACATACGCTGATAGGAGCTGGAGGTGGCAATGGTGCCATGGATGCGGCCAACATACTCAAGCCAGCCTTAGCAAGAGGAGAGTTGAGAACAATAGGTGCTACAACATTAGATGAATATCAAAAGCACTTTGAAGATGATAAGGCACTCGTAAGACGATTCCA